>DATFRK010000612.1:0-7154 GCA_035263325.1 Pyrinomonadaceae bacterium
GCCGTCGACGTAAAGACTCGATCCGCCCTGATCGGGATGTGCCGCGTCTGCAGATGGTCCAAAGATTCGATCCTTGACGGCGTAGAAGCCGACGTTGAGGTACGAGCGAGAGTTGGCGCGGGTGCGCAGGTCGGCACCGAATCCGAGCCCACGTTGCGTGTAGATGTCGCTGCGAAAAGTGAAGTCGGCGGAGCGACCAAGAGTTTGATAGTAAGCAGTGGAAAGGCGAAAGCCTTTCGCTCCGGAACCGCCAAAGGTGGGAGTGAGAAAACCTGAAGCGCGATCGCGTCGTTTCAGTGAAATCGACGCGTAAGGCATGTAGAAGATCGGGACCTTCTTGACGCGCAAGTTTGGCGAATAGATGCGGATGCGATCGCCTGTCTTGATCGTCGCGCGTCCTGCGTGAAAACTCCACTTGGGCACGTCTTCGTCACACGCCGTGACTTGCACGTTGTAAACAATAATGGTGTCGAGGCTGACCCGTTCCACTCGGTCGGCAGTGAAGTAAAGTCGCGTGCCATCCCCGGTCTGATTCGTGAAGCCGGTGGAGTTTAGGAAGAGCCCGGTCTTGGTACGGTAATTCCACTCGGCGTGGGACCCGGTGATGCGTTGTTGATCCGCCTGGTCAAATACGACGCTGCCTTCAGCAACGACCATGTTGGTGGCTTCGAAGACGGTGACTTTGTCTGCCTGCAAACGATACGTGCCGATGCGAACATCGACGTTGCCCTCGTAGACAACCACGCGAGCGTTTTCCGGACCGGAACCACTCTCCTTGGCGGCGTTGACATTGATGCGATCGGTCGCGACTCCGGGTACGGCGCCTCCTCGAGGCGTGGGACGCGGTTGGGCTACGGGCTGATCGGTGTTGAGTGGATTGACGTTGGGGGTGTCGGTCATCGGATTAGTTACTTTCCGATCGACCGGATTGGTTTGTTGCGCGCAGACGAGCGAAGCAGCACCGACGATGGTAAGGCTCGCCAGCAGCAACCGCACAGTAGAGGAGAGACCGCTTGAGCAGTTAGCAAAGCGCAAAAGCGAGAGAAGCCCTCCCCGGCCAAAGACAAGCACGGGCGCCTAGGAAAACGGCGAACGTCCGCACTCTAGGGTTGATAGAACGGAACGGATGCTAGCACGAAAGGTCAAAAAGGTTGTAGAGGCAATTTTGTTCTTTGGCGCTTGGTGCTTTGTACTTGGTGCTTTGTCGTTAGGCGTCGCAACTCAATGGGACAAGAGCTCCTCTCATTCTCCCGACCCCTGGAGACTGTGTCAAGAATCGAATTTTCCTTGTGGGTTTTGTTTGTGTTGGTTCGTGTGATTTCGTGGATCGTACATTTTCGCGGCAATAACATGCGATCCATGAAATCACACGAACCAACACGAACAAGAACTAGAACTTAGGGGAAACCGGATTTTGATACAGTGATTAGCGTCGGGAGAATGAGAGACTAAGTCTTGTCCCATTGTGTTGCGATGACTGAGGACCAGGCACGAAGAGCCGCATCGCCAATCTTCCTGCTATCATGCGTCTCGTGCCCGAACGCTTCAACCTGATGCTCGTTGCCGGCGAACCCTCCGGTGACGCGCACGCTGCCGCACTCGTTGACGCACTCCGCGCTTCCTCAGCCACAACCCAATTCGAATTCTTTGGCGCTACTGGACCACAGATGCGCGCTGCGGGAGTGGAAACGGTTGTCAATTCAGACGACCTCGCCATCATGGGAATCCTGGAAGTCACTCGAGTACTGCCAAAGTTCCTCAGTGCCTTCAACAAACTAAAACAGTCAGCCATCACCCGTCAGCCAGATGCCGTCGTATTGATCGATTGGCCAGAGTTCAACTTGCGCCTCGCCAGCTCACTACACCGCCGCAGATTGAAAATCATTTATTACATCAGTCCCCAATTATGGGCCTGGCGGCCACGCCGGGTGCGCAACGTTGTCCGCGACGTTGACCTGCTACTTTCAATCCTGCCCTTTGAGTCTGAGTGGTACGCGGCCCGTGGTGTGAAGCATGTATCGTTTGTGGGCCATCCCCTTTCGGGAGAAGTAGTAGCTCGACTGACCCGAGAAGAGTTTTGCCACCAACATGATCTCGATTCTCAACGAACTATTCTTGCTTTCCTTCCTGGCAGCCGGAGCAAGGAACTGCAACGAATTCTGCCGCCGATGATTGACGCGATCGAAGAGATTCGGAAGCTGGACCAGGGCACGTTCCAGTTTGTGATCGCGGTGGCGCCGAGTCGCACGGTGGAAGAGACAAGATCAGTTATTACCAGGCATAAGAGTAATTTTAGTTTCGCCTCTGTCAGTCTGATACGAGGACAGACCCGGGAAGTGTTGGCGGTTAGTCAAGCGGCGGCAGTGGCCAGCGGTACCGCGACCCTCGAAGCAGCCTTGTTGGAGACGCCAATGGTCATTGTTTACAAAGAGTCGGCAGTCAATTGGCATACCCTGGGCCGCCTGATAACTGCGGAACATTATGGACTGGTGAACCTGGTTGCGGGCGAGCGACTGGCCACCGAGTTGATGCAGGACGATCTCACGGGCCAGAGGCTGGCCACTGAGTTACTAGCGTTGCTGGAACACGAGACCAATAAGAAGATGCGAGAAAGATTGCGCGACGTGGCACTGCGCCTGGGAGAACCAGGGGCATCGAAGCGTGCCGCCGAGGAAGTGCTGACAGAACTGCGATCCACAGATTACGCAGATTACACCGAACAATCCAACCACCAGCGATGACCGAAGTGGCTAGCAGTGTCGGGAGAGAACTCTAATGTTCTTGTCTGAAAGTTCGGTGTAATCTGCGTAATCTGTGGATCTACTTCTGTGGTAACCGGGCGCGTACTTCTTCAAGTGCCTTCTTCAGTTCCTTAATCTCTTGTCGCATTTGCGGCAATCGACCCAGGTGGGCGTTCATCCGTTTGTATTCGTCTAATGGTTGCACCGGAATTCCCCACCAGACTCCGGGACGCACGATCTTCCCAGGCAAAATTCCCGCCTTCGAACCAATGATGGCGCCCTTCTGCACCCGCGTGTGATCACCAAATCCTACTTGACCGCCAATCACCGCGTCGTCCTCGATCGTCACGCTGCCACTGATACCCGTCTGCGCGGCGATGACCACTCGTTCACCGATGTCGCAGTTGTGGCCCACATGGACCATGTTATCGAGTTTTGTGCCGCGGCCGATGCGCGTTCGACCCAGGGCGGCGCGGTCGATACAGGTATGAGCGCCGATCTCAACCTCGTCTTCGATGACCACTGTGCCGATCTGGGGAAACTTGTAATAGCCCATCCGATCGCGTACGTAGCCAAAGCCATCGGCGCCAATACAAACACCGGCATGGAGTATGACGCTGTCGCCGATGCTGACGCCGTCGTAGAGAACCACGTTGGGGTGGAGTACGCAGTCGGCGCCAATAGTGACGTTCGCGCCCAGGACCGTGCCTGCTTCGATGCGAGTATTGACTCCGATGCGCGCATACTCCCCAACACACACATGCGGGCCAAGATAGGCTGACAGTGCTACATCGGCCGTCGTGGCTACCACCGCAGTTTCATGGATTGCTGGTTCTCGTCGCAGCGGCGGATGCAAAATTTCCGCTATCAACGAGAACGCAAGTTTGGGATGCGCAACTTCGATTGTTGCCGGATGGTTTTGTCCTAGCTTCGCCGCCACTCCTTCGGGCACTAACAAACACGAAGCCTTGCTGTTACTCGCCAGATCAAAAAACTTCTCACTGTCGACATAAGCAATTTCGCCCGCTACTGCGTTTTCTAAGTCGGCAACGCGTTCAATAGGCGTGTCGCCTGCGCCGGTCAGTTGACCGTTGACGTGAGCTGCTAACTCGGCTGCTGTTTTCGAGTGGTTCATCGTGACTAAGACAGTTCGATTTCCAGATCCACCTCGGAGTCCTTTTGCTGATGGGCGTGGCGGCGGCTCGCGCGCGCAAAACCTCGCTTGGAATCGCGAATGAAGCGCACGAGATGGGTTGAGTTAGGATTGTCGATCTCTTCGATCGACTCTAACGCTTCGGCTAAAGGCATGGCCGATCTAAACAAGATCTGATACGCCCGTTTCAGAGCGAGTCTACTCTCTTTTGAGAACCCTGCTCGACGCAAACCAACGGAGTTAAGGCCCCGTACTCGTGGAGGATTCCCATCGGTCGTAAAGAAGGGCAGTACATCTTGAACAATTTTCGACTTGCCGCCAACCATGGCGTACCGGCCCATGCGGATGAATTGATGGGCGCCGACGTTATTGGAAAGAAAGACATGATCCTCAACCGTTATGTAGCCGGCCAGGGCCACCCCGTTCGCAAAGATATTGTCGTCGCCAACAATGCAGTTGTGGGCGATGTGCACACCCACCATAAAAAAGTTGCGCGAGCCAATGCTGGTGGTTTCCCTATCCTCGCTGGCGCGATGCAGAGTACAGAACTCACGAATAAGGTTGTGGTCACCAATTTCGAGGTAGCTCCGCTCACCTTTGAACTTCACGTCCTGGGGTTCGCCGCCCAGTACGGCGTGCTCAAACACCCGATTGTGCGCGCCAATCCGCGTGAACTGTTTAATAACGGCGTGCGCACCGATCTCACAGTCTGGTCCAATTTCAACATCGTCTTCGATGACCGCATAAGGACCCACATTAACACGGTCTCCTAGAGCTGCTTTGGCGCTGACAATCGCTGATGGGTGAATAGGCATGGAATCGAATACTGAATCTTACACTTTGAGATCTGAGATCCTGAAGTGCTTTTGATGCCACGGCCTTGTGCCGTGGTCGGTCACGCTCACTACTACGAGGGAGCTCCCTCCATCAAAGATGCCACGGCCTTGCGCCGTGGTATTTCACGTTCAATGCTACAAGCCCCGTGGCATCTTATAGCTGCGAGCGTGACCGACCACGGCACAAGGCCATGGCATCTTTGAAGAGGAGAGCCCCTTCCTTGTAGCTGTGAGCGTGACCGACCACGGCGCAAGGCTGTGGCATCTCCGGAAGAGGGATAATCCCTTGTATCAGGAGGCGTGACCGACCACGGCGCGAGGCCGTGGCACCTCTAGTTAACACGATTTGTCCATTCCTTTGTACGAGCGAGCCTGAACCTCCACGGCGCGGGGACTAGGCAGCAAACAGATTCACGCAGTTTTCCTAAGTTTTTTCCACTTGCCATCGTTGGGTTAGGCCAACTATGATGGCTCGGCCGCATCTAACTGCCCACAACGCGACCGCGGCATTTATTTTGTGCAATAGTTAAACTTATCGGTCTAAGGGCACGTCATAAGTTTAATCAGCTGAGGAGATAGAGATTTGTTTAGTGACCAGTTTCGCAGAGGGGAATCCGAAAAGAATAAGCTGACCGGCGTGAAAGGCTCCAAGATGATTTCGAGTCTTTCGGACGTAGCCTGGAAAGCTTTTCAGTCAGTCAACCAACGTCTCCCCGAAGGCGAAGCCATTCGGCCAAATTGGGCGCCTGGTCCACTGCTCAAGTCCTATGAACGTAGCGCACCACCGCTGGGTTTTCCGCGCGAGACCGATAGTCTTTGTCCCACCTGCGTGAAGGAAGTTCGCAATGCAGTCATCTCCGGCGAGGTTCCGCTGGAGACCTTGATGAACGAACATCCGGGTGAAATCAAAGCGCAAATCGTTGAAGCTAACGGCCAGGTCGTGATGCGGAAAAACTGCCCGAAGCACGGGGAGTTTGAAGATGTGATGTCGACCGACCCGGCGTTTCTCGAAAGGATCGAGTCACTCTTCTTCGGTCGCGACTTCCGCGCCGCCGAAGACAAGGATGTTCATCGCCACGGCACGTCAAACATCAAGTTTGGTCGCGGTGCCGTGCTGACCGTTGACCTAACCAATCGTTGCAACATGATGTGCAACCCGTGCTTCATGGATGCGAACCAGGTTGGCTATGTCCACGAACCCACGTTCGAAGATACTAAGGCCATTCTCGATCGCGCCGTCTCTTTCAAACCAAAACGACAAGTCATCATCCTCTTCTCCGGTGGCGAGCCAACGCTGTCGCCTTATTACCTTGACGCGGTAGCGTATGCAAAGAAGATCGGTTTCTACCGCATCCTCGCGGCTACTAATGGAATTCGTTTTGCCGAAGACATTGAGTTTTGCAAAGCGGCGAAGGCGGCAGGGCAACATGGAGTCTATCTGCAATTCGACGGGGTCAGCGAAGAGAAGAACAAACACCGTGGTGTTGGCAACTTGTTTGACGTGAAGTTGCGCGCCATTGAGAACCTGGCGACCGTGGGCATTAAAGTTACGCTGGTCGTAACCATCGTCAACAACATCAACAACGATGCCATTGGTCAGATCGTCGAATTCGCCGCCAAGAATATCGACAAAGTGCAAACCATCGCTTTCCAGCCGGTCTCCTTTACCGGTCGCGATGAAGACATCTCCGATCAGATGCGTAAAGAATGGCGCTACACGCTGGCGGGAATGACGCATGATTTGAAGGACCAGTTGCAAGGCAATATTCAGCCGCTGCGTGATTGGTTCCCGCTGTCGTCCTACTCGGCTTTCACCAGTGTGATGGATATGCTGCAAGGGGCTGACGCGCCCTGGGGTTGGTCGTCATGTAACTGCCACCCGAACTGCGGCATATTCACCTTGCTCGTGGTCAACCGTCAGACAGGTGAGTTCAAATCGCTCTTCGAGTTTTTCAACTACGAACAGTTTATGAAGGATGTCGCCGTGATTACTGACACTGCGCGCGGTCGGAAACTGTCGTACGCGCAACTCGGTATGGCGATCATGCGCAACTTCAACGCAGAAAAAGCGCCCGCAGGATTTCCGATTTCCCAGATCATCAACCTCTTCAAGCCGTCCTCAACCAATTCCAACTCCGATCGAAATGATCGGATGAAAACGCAGCCCACTGCCGACGCCAACGACATCTGGCGAGTGTTGTGCGTTGAGGGTATGTGGTTCCAGGATCTGTTCAACTACGATTTCCGCCGTACTGAGATGTGCGTAATTCCTTACGGAACGCAGGAAGGCGAAATCTCTTTCTGTGCCTACAACACCGGTGTTGGCTGGCGACAGATCATCGAGAATATGCACAAGACTGCGAATCTCGGTGAGTGGTACGAACAACACGGCCGTCACAAAGTTTATGCCGCTGGAAAGTCGGT
>DATFRK010000613.1:0-6026 GCA_035263325.1 Pyrinomonadaceae bacterium
TACTCGCCACCCGTTATCTGCTCGAGAAGCGATTAGGCCGCGGCGCAATGGGCCAGGTTTACCTGGCACGAGACCAGAACCTGTTGACCCGCCGCGTCGCCGTCAAAACTGTCCGCCCAGACATTCTCAACGACGAATACATGCAGGAAGGCGAAGCTATCGCCCGCTTCGAACGCGAAGCGCGCTCGGCTGCGTCCATTCGCCATCCAAATGTCGTTGACGTGACCGACTTCGGCCAGAGCCCAGATGGTGTCTTCTTTTTGGTGATGGAATATGTTGAAGGTGAGACGCTCTACGACCTGCTGCGACGAGAAGGAAACATCAACCCGCAACGGGCAGCAAATATTCTGCGCCAGGTAGTTGCCGGCGTCGACGCGGCTCACGACGTGGGCATCCTGCATCGCGACTTGAAGCCGGCCAACATCTTCATTATGCAGCAAAAACGGAAGGCAACCACTGGAGACGACGGCTTTGTAAAGGTTGGTGATTTTGGCCTGGCGAAGATTGTGGCACCGGATCGTTCCGAAGTGGAATCAGCGAGTGGACCAGCCTCTCAAGGCATCGTCGGCACTCCGGAGTACATGGCCCCGGAACAAATGCAACCGGGCGTGCAGCTTGATGCGCGCGCCGATATTTTTGCCATCGGTACTATCGCCTATCACATGCTTGGCGGCCGTCCCCCGTTCACCGGCAACATCACGCAACTTATTGCTCAGAAACTTACCCAGGCGCCTCCACCTCTATCGAATTTGCGTTCGGACGTCAGCCCGGAAGTTGAAGCCGCAATTATGCGGGCTCTAGCGAAGGAGCCAAACGATCGACCAGCCAGCGCTACGGAGTGGTTTGAAGAGTTCGCGGCAGCGGTGGGTAAAGAGGTTGACGTCGCTAAACCCGGCGATTCGCGCTTGGTGATAATGGCGCCATCGGGCGCCGAAGTTTACGTTGACGACGAACGATACGGCAGTGTCGGCAGATCTGGTCGCGTTATTCTGAAGTCGCTGCCACCCGGACAACACGTACTCCGCGTTTCTCGTTCAGGAGAACCAGATGATGAACGGGTGATAGAGATTCGCAGTGATGTCGCGGAACAGATTATTGAAGCTCAGTTCAAGCCCGCCACTTCCAGCAAGCAACTAACTCCATCACAAGGCGGCAGTCTCGCCAGTGGAGTGCACTCGACTACTCTGGTTGTTGTTAGTTGCACAAAATGCCAGGCGCGCTTTGCCGAGGGCGTGAAGTTCTGCGGTCGCTGTGGCAATACAACCTTCCAGCCAGTTGCCGAAACCGGGTTGCTCAAGACCCCGGTGACCTTCCAGCCACCAACACCACCTGAGGTATCGTGCTCTCGCTGCGGCCGGACTTATCCGTCTAATATCAGGTTTTGCGGTCGCTGCGGCATTCCCGTGGGAACTGCGGCACTCAACTGGCGGCCGCCGAAACCGGTAGAGATCTTCTGCCGGAGTTGCGGCAAGAGCTACCCGGTGGGCACACGCTTTTGTGGCCAGTGTGGCAAACCAATCAGCCCTTGAGACATCCCGGACTTTCCATATAATTAAGCACGGCCACTGACGCCGGTGATCGACCATCTTTTCTTTTTCTCCGTCTCAAGTTAGATTTACAAGACTTTATTCTGGAACCCGATAGATGAAGCGCTGCCCTAGCTGCAATCGCACCTATACCGACCTTTCACTCAACTTCTGTTTGGAAGATGGTACTCCGCTGGTAGCCGATGCTCCTGGATCGGATCCGAATGCCACTGCTCGTTACTCGCCAGGGAGACAAACGGCTGAACCTCCGCCGACCGAAATCTATCGGCCGGAGACACCACCATCGCTCAGTCAGCCGCCTCCTCCGATCACGCCACCGCAGTGGACTCCCGTGCCGCAGCCTGCGCCGCGCCAGAAGTCGAATGCTATCTGGTGGGTTCTCGGCGGATTTGCAGCTTTAGCAATCATCGGCGTCGGCCTGGTTGTGATGATCATTGCAATTGCGAGCCTCAATACGACCAACGACAACAGTAACAACGCCAACGCAAACCGCATCGCCAATCGCAACACCAACACAAACACAAATGCCACCAACACCGATGCGCCTAACCGCAATACCAATGTCAGCGCGCTGCCCTCGTCATTCACGGACGACTTCTCCGAGCAGAAGTGGGGTGTTGGCGATTCCAAGTTTGGGAAAATCTGGTACGCGGATGACGAGTACCATATGTCTTCCAAGGAAAAAACGTACGTCGTGATGTATGCGCCGTCCGACGATTACAACACCGAGAATGCAACGGTGAAGATTACCGCTCGCAGCGTCGATGGCACCGTTCCCTCAGCCGGCTTTGGCTTGATGGTGCATTGCGCCCAATCGAAATTGAAACAACTCGAAGATTATGCCTTGTTGATTTACCCCGGTGACCAACCACAGTACGAAGTCATTATGCACAAGGGAGGCAGCCAGACATCGCTCGTCTCCAAAACAGGGTCGACTGCGATTCGTTCAGGCACTAATCCGAATCAACTCGAAGTCAGAATCAAAGGCACCGAGATCTCGTTTTATGTCAATGGCCAGTACCTGACAAAAATTACCGATACTGAGAATTATCGGAATGGTCGTGCCGGGCTATACACTAGTGATGCCACGGAAGTAGCCTTCGACGATCTCGAAATCAAGAGATAGCGCGACCCGACGCAATGCAGGTCAACCTCAAAGTACTGGCGGGTCCTTACAAAGGTCGCATCTTTACTTTCAACCAACACGACAGCTTTTTGATTGGACGAGCAAACGAGGCCCACCTCTGCTTACCGGATGATCGCTTCTTCTCACGAAATCATTGCCTGCTCGAAATAAATCCACCTCACTCGTTCTTGCGCGACCTGGGCTCAACTAACGGGACTTTTGTAAACAGCCAACGCGTGCGAGACGCGTTCTTGAAAAATGGCGACCGGATCCAATGTGGCGCAACAGTGCTGGTGGTGGAAGTGACAGCCGCCGAGCCTCTTGATCCACACGAATCAGAGACCCTCAGCCGGAAGCCTGTCCTGGTCATGGTTGAGTGCCTGAATTGTGGCCGTCGGGAACAGGCACAAGCCTCCGCGCCGGATGAACGCCTCACCTTTCTCTGTGAAGACTGCCGCATCGAGTTGAAACGATCACCGCAGCCCGTACCGGGTTATGACACCGTCAAGTTACTCGGCCGTGGTGGCATGGGATGTGTGATGCTGGGTCGCGATCAACGCACCGGGCGCGCAGTGGCCATCAAGACATTGCTACCGGAATTCGCCGTTAGTGATAAGGCCATGCGGCGATTCATGAGAGAGATCGATGTGGCGGCCTCACTGAAACATCGAAACATCGTTGATTTTATTGACCGCGGTACACACAACGGTGTGGTCTACCTGGTCACCGAGTTTGTGGACGGAGCTGACGCTTCCAAGCTGGCGGAAGAAAATGGCGGACGACTCGCGTACCAGGACGCGATTTCCATCATCGCCCAGGCGCTTGATGCGTTGGACTACGCTCACAAGCAAGGCTATATCCATCGCGACTTCAAAGATCAAAATATCCTGGTGTCGGGTACGGGACCAGGGATGATTGCGAAGTTGACTGACTTTGGTTTGGCTAAGAGTTTTACGCAGTCGGGCATGAGTGGAGTGACGATGGCTGGTGAGATGGCCGGCACGTTGGCCTACATGCCACCCGAGCAACTGCGAAATTTTCGGGACGTCAAGCCCCAGTCAGACATCTACGCGGTGGGCATGACAGCTTACAGTTTGTTGACTGGTACACTCGCACTCGATCTCAAGCGTGGCGGTAGTGTCAACGACACGATTCGCGCGATCTTCGAACAACCAGCAATTCCGCTGCGGGAGCGAGCCCCAAATATTCCCTTGCAGGTTTGTCAGGTGATCGACCGCGCGCTCATCAAAGATCCTACTCAACGCTGGCAGTCAGCGATGGCCATGCGCACCGCTCTCTTGTACGCGAAGTAACTGGGTTGAGTATTCGGCCCGCTTGCCACCCTTCCCAACTGCTCTATTTATGTGAGACGCATAGCTCACCAACTTTATTCACTTTTTTGTTGCAGTCGTACACTTTCCGAGCAAAACCGCACAATCAAGGTTAGAATAGCCGCAAATGTTCCCCCGCAGATTTGGGGCGCAGGACTAGCTTTTACGACGACTAATCCATTGCGCCCAGGCTTTAATGTCTTTAAGGAGCCTATCTGATGAGGGCAACCTCCTTTCTATTCAAACCGATTCTTTTGTTGGCCATTGGGGTCGTCGTCTCCTCCTCCACCTTCGCCAGCACCACCGCTGACAAGAAGAAAAAGCATTCTGCTCCGGTCACCAGGGCCGAAGCGAAAGAGGCTGAGCAACGCCTCAAAGATATGGGCTTTTGGACCGGACCAATTGATGGGGTGGTTGACGGCGATACGCGAGAAGCGTTGATTGCTTTCCAGAAAATTGAAGGCATGGAAATTACTGGACGCCTTACTCGTAGAGACGTCGACGCCATTGAAAGCGCAGAACCGCCACAGCCCAAAGATCCTGGTTACCGGCACGTCGAGGTAGATCTGGACCGTCAGGTGTTAATACTGGTTAATGACGAAGGCACCGTCGACAAGATTCTTCCAGTCTCGACCGGGAGTGGTAAGAAGTTCAACGAGAAGGGTATCAAAGGCACCGCTTACACACCGCGGGGAAGGTTTCGCGTTTACGGCAAAGCCAGTGGTTGGAAAAAGTCGCCTTTAGGATTGCTCTACTACCCCAGTTACTTCAGTGACGGAATCGCTATTCACGGGAATCCGGAAGTACCTTCCACTCCTGCCAGTCACGGTTGTATTCGCGTACCGATGTTCGCGGCGAAAACCGTCAGCCGTAAGCTACCGGTAGGAACGATCGTGCTGGTATACGACGAGTTGTCTTTCGTCTCTGCCAAAGATTGGGCAAATAACGAGTAATGGGCTAGAGGTTTCGGAATCGGCTTCAGCCCTTTTCCTCAGAAAAATCTTTACTTCAACAGCGCGAGGGCGGCATAATACGGCCCTCGCCGTAGTCAAATCAGGCGAGTAGCAGCGCGGGCCAATAGCCCGCGTTTCTCATAAGGAGATGCCCCAAAATGAGATCTATTTGGAAAGGTCATATACGTTTCCTCCTGGTAGCCATCCCGGTTCGCATCTATAACGCCATCGAAACCAGCGAGAAAATTTCCTTCAACCAGTTACACCGCGAAGACTATGGCCCAATCGGGTACGACAAGAAGTGCAAAAAATGCGGCCAGGTAGTCACGAACGAAGAGATCACCAAAGGCTACCAGTACGAACCGGATCGTTACGCTATCGTTGAGCCGGAGGACATTGCCAAAGTCAAGATCAAGACGACCAAGGCGGTCGATATCGTCGGCTTTGTTGACCGGTCAGAGATACCCACCACCTTTTACGACGCGCCGTACTTCGCCGGACCGGATGGCCCGGTATCAGAAAAACCTTATGCCCTGCTGCGCGAGGTGATGAAACAAACCGGTAAGGTTGGAGTCGGCAAAGTAGTGTTGCGCGATCGTGAGGATCTAGTGGCAGTCTTTCCTCATGAAGATGGGTTAGTGCTACAGAAACTTCACTACCCGCATGAAATGCGCAAGATGGAAGACGTGCCCGACATCGACGGTGTGGAGAAACTGACCGCGCAAAAACTGAATAAGGCCGAATTGAAGCTCGCCAGTACCCTGGTGCAGGAGATGGAGACGACCCTCGCCGAGATTGATACTGAAGACAACTACCATTCGGCGCTGAGGAAACTCATCGAGGCCAAGATCAAAGGCAATGAAGTGGCGGAGTTTGAGGTTGAAGAAGTTCCCAGACTTGATATTATGAGCGCGCTGAAGAAGAGCCTCCAGGCCTCAAACCGGAAACCGATGGTGAAGGCCCCGGCGACTGCCGCGAAGAAGAAACCAGAAATCACATTAGTCAAACCAAAGACGACCACCGCGAAGAAACGCAAAGCCTCGTAGTTGCAGGCTGATGAAAGAAAAGA
>DATFRK010000614.1:0-3465 GCA_035263325.1 Pyrinomonadaceae bacterium
TCGGCCAGGACGCTATTCCCCAGAAACCAATACTCAGTCCTAACTACACCACGGAAACCAAACGCTACCGGAACAAGAGTTCCTCCTGGCTGATCAAGAATCCGGCTACGGGTCGCATCTACCAGTTACTGCCCACAGATAACGATGGGTCTGCCCTGAACGATAGCTACGGCAAGGGTGATCTTTGGGCCCTGCTTTACCGCAAGAACGAATTTGACGATTCACTGGTACGGACCAACACGTCTGCCAATATCGATGCGTTTCTCAATGATCAGGCCATTATGGATACTGACATTGTGATTTGGTACGGAATACATATCAACCACAACCGTCCCGGCGGTCAGATGATGGGCCACCCATTTATCACCGGACAATTCGTGGCCGGTCCCGACCTGGTTCCGGTGCGTTGGTGATTTGGTTCCAACTTAATCCGCAGGGGGCGTCACGTCTGTAGGCGCCCCTTTTGTAAGGTGGTCACTCGCTCACTCAAAAAAAGAGGTGCCCCACGGACGTGACGCCCTTGCGGACCAGACCAGGCCACTGCGCTCGTTATCTTAAGTGGCGCGTTCAGCCGCAACCTCGCCACCCCGCTTCCTCAATAAGATCAACGAAACTACCAAAGCAACTATCAACAGTGTCAGCACGCCGAGTTCGATGATGAACCGCTGAAACGTTGTATCCGGTTGCTCGTGTACCTGCGCTACTTCGGCTGTCAGGATCAGAACTCGCCTGATAGCCGCGATTAATCCCACCAATAGAAACGGTTCCGGAATCAAAGCGTGCTCGCGAAAAGACACCTGGACCGTGTACATCAATTCCACCACCAGCAGAATCAGCAGGATTCGATCCAGGAGAATCACAATGTTGCTGGCCAAGGATCCGGCGAGCAGGTGTTGCCCGAAATTGATCATCCCACTGATCAGAAGCACGAGCGAACTACCAGCCAGGAGCAGGCCGAGTCCGATGTAAACCACATCTTCTATGACGGTGAAACCGCGAGCCACCCAGGCTCGATTTGTCTTGGCATCACTCATTGAAATCCTTTCGGGATTCCTAGGGGATCACGCCCAGTTCATCCAACGAAGCATTTAACTCGCTCGGATCACGATAGACACGAAACGCCCCGGCCCGTGTGAGCTCGTCTTCGCCGTAGCCTCCGCTCAGCAGCCCCACCGACAACATGCGTGCGCGCCGGGCCGCGAGTAGATCCCAAACTGCATCTCCGACGACATAACATTCATCGATCGAAACACCGAGCCGTTGCTGACAGTTAAGAAACAGGTCTGGTGCTGGTTTAGCGCGCACAACGTCACCGCGTTCCACTACGATCGTGTCCGGACCGAGTTCGAGCACATCTAGTGAAGCGTTGATCTCTGGTCGCCGACCAGAGGTGGCAATGCCATGTGCGACTCCCTTTTCACGCAGGTGACGCAGTAACTCCACCGCACCAGGTAGCGGGCGGCGTTGGGGAAGAAACTCGCGGAACAACTCGGCGTGGCGGCGTTGGACGAATTCTGCTTCTGCTTCAGTAATCCCACGCCCCAATTCACGGGCCACCGCACGGGTGAAAAGGCCTCCGCTCATGCCAATGCGGCGATGAATTCGCCAACCATCCACCGCCATTCCTGCTTCGGCCAGTGCTCTCTGCCAGGAGAAGACGTGCGCGTAAACCGTGTCGACGAGAGTACCGTCGAGATCAAAAATCATCGCTGTCATTTAATGACCTCGCTTGTCTGATAGGGGTTATAAAGGGGTGTGGCCATTACGGTGCCCTTTGGCCGGTGTCCTTGTCAACGTCAAAGGCGCTTTTTTCGGCGCTTTCGCGAGGTTTGATTGATTGATCTCGCTCCGCCTGTAAGAAATGGTCTACACTGAACGTTAGCCCCCGCCTCACCGCCGGAAGGAGGGTTGTCAGATGAAGATCTTTGCGGTATTTATCGCCGCTCTGGCAGTCGGGGCATTGCAACAGGCATCAATCAACCAGCCAAATCGCAACCAGAGTACTGCCTTCACCAGAATAGAGCGCATCGGGGAAGCCAACGCCCGGTCGTTCTTCGTCTTCTCCACGGAGCGGGGATTTAACTACACCATCAGACACGATGGTCATGCCGAAGTGTCGGCCGCGAAAGTTTTGCGGCGAAATTTCGATCTGAAGATGGGACTCGCTGGTCGTCTCGATCGCGTCTATTTTTCGGAGCACGACGGCGACCTGCTGTTGATTTACGAGACTACAGATGGCCGCCAGACAAGGGCATTCTTCGAACGAATGGATCCGAAGTCTCTGAAGCTCAAATGGATCACCGCGATTGATGGGTTCAATCTTGGTCCTGGTTTGGTGGAGGGCAATGACGCTTACCTCGTGGCGTCGAACCTGATGGCCAGGGTGGACCTGCAAACCGGGAGCTACTTGTGGCAAACGCCGACGGAGGAGGCTGACGACTCCAACGAACAGTTCCTGCCACCGAGGATCACAAGCGATCGGGTTGTGTTTCAAGTTGACGCGGAAAAAGGAAGAAGTGTCGAGGTTGATAAAGAGACGGGCAAGATTCTCAAAGTGGTAAATGGGAAGTCCTAAGAGATACCACCCGGGCTTTAGCCGGTGGTGTTTCAGTTTCAACCTACACGAGCGCGTTCTCCACGACAGATACCACCGGCTAAAGCGCGGGTGGTATCTTCACTTGCTGTCCTTCACTGAGCTGCGGATGAGTTTTTTCAAGGTGGGCAGGTCAACGTCCGACAGCCGTTTGATGTAAAGGCAAGATTTGGCCACCGTGTGCTTGCCCAGTTTCTGCATCAAGTCATCATATTTCTCGAATCCTCCGTTAATGTAGAGCGTTAAATTCTGCTTGCGGGGCGAAAATCCTGTGAGCATCCAATCTCCTTCACGCCCGCTGTCGTACTTGTAATGCTGGGTGCCAAAACCAACGATACTCGTACCCCACATCTTTGGTTCGCACCCGGTGACCTCCTGCATGATCTTGGCCACCGTGAAACAGTCTTCACGTCTGCCGGCGTCGGCGATGCCCTTGAGAAAACGCTCAACACTTTGCGCGGTCTGCTTGGTCTTCAATTCCGCCATAGTCGAGGACTCCTTCATCTGGTTGTCGGATACTTGATGCCTAATTGCTCGAGATAAGTGTTGTACTTCGTCGGATCGTAATAGTACTTCCGCATCTGTTCGCGGTAGTTATCCATCGTTCGCTTGTTCAACCAAAGTTGCGGCTTGTCGTCAGCCGAGATCAAAGGCTGATACTTCGTATCTTTTGTTTGCACGGTGCGGAAGTACGTCCACGCCTGTTCCACCAGTTCCGGTTTCGTCAGCAGATCGAGCACCGTCATCGCCATCACCTTCGCGCCCGCCGTCACGCCTTTGTGCGCGATCGGCGTCGCCATCGCGATGGCGTTGGCCCAGTTGTGGCCCGGGAGGTTTGGGATGTTGGAGGGGTAGCGCAGCGTGATCGTGGG
>DATFRK010000615.1:0-4529 GCA_035263325.1 Pyrinomonadaceae bacterium
AACCACCACCTTGTATTCGCCAGGGGGCAAAGGGGCGATGACGTAGACACCCGCCGCATTCGTTTGTTTGGAAGTCTCAACGCCGGTTGCGGTGTTGGTTGCCACCACAGTTGCCCCCGGTACTACGGCGCCGCCAGGGTCGGTGACCAACCCTTGAATGGATCCGTTGCCACCGATCTGGGCCATCACCGTTGTAGACGCACACCCTATACAAAGCCAAAGTGCCAATACGACCAGGAAATTAACCAGGGATTTCGCGTTCATTGTTTGTCTCCTTCGCGTTGAGATTGAGCGCTGGGCGCTGGGTTGGGACCCAGGTTTTACAAAGGGAATTTCGCTTGAATTTGTCTTTGCTGGAAACTAATGAGCACGAGCCACCGAAGATTGTTGCCGGCCCTCAGGGCTCTAATACTTCTGAGGTGCTGCTAAAACATGCATCAGAAGTGCTGCTTTTCGGATATTTAGCCGTTTGCGCAGTTGTTACGCCTGCGCGCCGCTCGCTGAAACAAAGCTGAACATTAGTTCATTTTTGGCGGAGCATTATTGCACAGTCGTGTAGTTTCAAATATGCGATTTGCATAGAGCGCAGTTCAGCCGCAAAAGGGAAATACCACCAACGGTGCCGCGATACTGTACCTGGTAACCATTTGCAAAAAATGCGGGCCGAGTATAATCGCCGCATCGCACTACCGCACCGCCGGCCCTTTTAAAGGACAGTTCGAAAGCTCCGACGCCAATTCGTTAAAGGCGTTTTGATCGAGAAGTCTTGCAACACGGTCCTGCTAAACAAGCAGTGTTACTTATTTGTCTGGCTCTTGGGGTCATCGGTTACCTCTCTGCTAACCCTAACCCGAATGCCCCAGGCGCAAAAAGGGAATTGTGGGCGGCAACTCCCGACATACGTGGCATCGACTTCTGGGGCGAAGCAGAGGGCCTCACCCAGTCTCGAATCAGAGCAATTGTCCAAACCCGCGACGCCTATTTGTGGCTCGGTACTGACTACGGCCTGGTTCGATTCAACGGCACCAGCTTTACCGCGTTCACCGTCGAGACGGGAAGTTTGCGAGACAACGAAGTGTGGGCCATTCAGGAAGACGACGAGGGCGGATTGTGGGTCGGTACCTACGGCGGCGGACTCACCTTGCTTAAAGGAGGAGTGTTTAAAACCTTCACTACCGCCGACGGACTACCGGACGATGTCGTAACGGAACTTAGTAAAGACCGGGAAGGAAACATCTGGCTGGGCACGCCGCGCGGCGCCGCCCGCTACTCACATGGCGTCTTCACGCAGTTCACCACCGCCGACGGCCTGGCTGAGAATTCAATTACCGCAATTTGTGCCGATGCTGCCGGAGTTTGGCTGGCTACCAGTTCCAACTTGCACCGGTTTATCAACGGAAAGATCTCGGTGATCAAAGGTGTGATTGAAACGAGTGATGGGCAACTTGATCACCTGGCAAAGAGCAGAGACGGCTCAATCTGGCTTGGCTTTCGTAACGCGGTGATCAAGAAGTGGAAAGATGGCCACCTCACCACCTTCACCACCCGTGAGAATCCCACGCAGCGAATAAATCAGCTCTACGAAGACTCAGAAGGAACTCTCTGGGTAGCCTTGCGCGATGGAGTGGCCCGACTCAGAGATGCAAAGTTTGAACCCGTCTCACTAGGCGACGGGAATACGGGCCTGGGCGTGGTCTACAGCATTTTCCGCGATCGGGAAGACAACATCTGGGTTGGCTTTCAATCGAATGGATTGGCCCGCCTGAGAACAAAGCAACTCTTCACCATCTCGAAACCCAATGGTTTGCCTAACGAAAGCACGCGCACAGTTTTTCAGGACAGCAAAGGGACGCTATGGATTGGTACTGCAAACGGATTTACGGGCTATAAGAATGGTAGCCAGGTGACTTATCAAGCTGTAAACCGAGTACCTATCGGGTCAGTGAAGTCCATAGCGGAAGACTCCGCAGGCAACCTCTGGATCGGAGCTGAGGAGAACCTCTTCATTCTCGCGCACTCCGAGTTGCGCAAGATCCCGGGCTGGAGAGGCGAGTTTGAAGTCAGGGCCATCTATCGCGACCAAAAAGGACACATGTGGGTGGGCACTGATGGGGATGGTTTATTTGAATATGACAGTGGTGGTGGCAGCCTGCGTCACTTTACAACTCGCGACGGCCTGGCCAGCGACCAGGTGCGAACTCTGCTGGTGGACCGCAGCGGAACTCTTTGGATTGGCACCCATGGCCGCGGCGTCAGCAAATACGAGAATGGAGCATTTGTAAACTACACGAAGAATGACGGTCTGGCCGGCAGTAGAGTCAGCGCAAGTTACCAGGACGAAGATGGGGCGCTATGGTTTGCCACCCGCGATGGTTTGAGCAGATTCAAGGACGGAAAGTTTTTTAACTTCACCTCAGAAAATGGATTGCTCGTGAGTTTTGTCTACTCGATGCTCGATGACGGTCGCGGCAATTTTTGGTTTAGTTGTGCCCAGGGCCTGTTTCGTGTCAGCAAATCGGAGCTTCGAGATTTTGCCGATGGCAAGCTGCTGAAGCTTAACTCCATCGACTACGGAGTCCGCGATGGCATGAAGACCAGGGCTTACAATGTTGGTAATCAACCATCGGCCTGGAAGACCAATGACGGCGAGTTGATGTTTTGCTCGATGAGAGGTGTCGTGGTTGTAGATCCCAACCGCCTTTACTCAAGTGGACTGGTGCCTCCTGTACACATCGAGAAGGTGGTTATCAACAAGCAACAATTGCCGTGGGACGCCAGCGCCCAATTGCCGGTGGGTTCAGGCGAAGTGGAAATTCACTATGCCGCTTTAAGTTACGTTTCCCCGGAAAAAGTTCGCTTCAAGTACATGCTGGAAGGTTTTGACAAGGAGTGGGTGGATGCAGGCGTGCGCAGATTTGCTTACTACGCGAACCTCCCGCCGGGTCAATATAAGTTTCACGTGAGCGCTGGATACCTCGATGGTCCCTGGAATGAGTCAGGGACTTCATTCGCGTTTTATCTGAAGCCGCGTTTCTATCAAACCCCAATTTTTGTAGGCCTGGTAATAGCGACCGCATTGTTCCTGGCATTTTTGCTCTATAAGCTCCGCATGATGGAGTTGAAGGCCCGCTATTCGGCCGTGTTGGGCGAACGTAACCGCATCGCGCGCGAGATCCACGACACGTTGGCCCAGAACCTGGCCGGGATTGCTTTGCAGCTTGAATCAGTCAGCATGCAGACGACAGACATGCCGGCCAGCTTGAGTCACCGGTTGGACCAGGCCTGCAACCTGGTGCGTTATAGTCTGTCGGAAGCAAGACGAGCAGTTTCTGATCTGCGCGCCGATGAACTCGAGCGTCATGAACTGGCCGCGGAACTTCCGGAAATTGCGGCGAAGATGGCCGCGAGTGCGAGCGCTGAAGCGAAGGTCCAGGTGATGGGCACTCCGCGTCGCCTGAGCCCGGTAATCGAAAAAAACTTGCTGCGAATTTTTCAGGAAGCAATGGCCAATGCCGTCAAGCACGCAGCCGCACGCAACATCGATATCAAACTTCGCTACGACGCCGACCGGCTGCTGCTGTCTGTCCAGGATGATGGCAGCGGGTTTGATACGGAGAACATCATCCCGTTGGGAGTGGGCCATTATGGATTGACGGGAATGCGGGAACGCGCCGAAAGGATTGGCGGACGTTTGACCCTTAAGAGTCAACTGGGACAAGGTACGCATCTGTTAGTGGAAGTTCCCTTGTGACGCCTGAGTACTCATGAGTGAAAATGAACGACTGCGCATCATGATCGTGGAAGACCACTTCGTGGTGCGGACTGGCTTGTCTGCGATCATTAACAGTCAACCCGACATGGTTACGGTGGCTGAAGCTCGTAACGGTCGTGAAGCCATTGACCTGTACCGGGAACATCAGCCTGACGTGACGTTGATGGATCTGCGCATTCCGCTTTTGAGTGGCACCGAGGCAATTGCGGCGATAGTCAGCGAG
Organism: Pyrinomonadaceae bacterium; assembly: GCA_035263325.1. Lineage (GTDB taxonomy): Bacteria > Acidobacteriota > Blastocatellia > Pyrinomonadales > Pyrinomonadaceae > PSRF01. Next base: position 3,996 of record DATFRK010000615.1, read on the forward strand.
TTTCCGCGGGCCAAGATCATTGTGTTGTCGACGTTTGGTGGCGACGAAGACATCTTCCAGGCGTTGCAGGCAGGGGCGCGAGCCTATTTTCTAAAAGACGTTAAGGGCCAGGATTTGATCGGAGCAATCCGCGCGGTCAATGCCGGGCAGCGACTGCTACCTCCCGAGATTGCGGCGCGACTAGCGGAGCGGATTCCGCGTTCGGAGCTAAGTCCGAGGGAGTTGGAGATCCTGCGGCTGATTGCGAAGGGAAGTTCTAACAAAGAGATTGCTAACACCCTGGACATTAGCGAAGGTACCGTTAGAGTCCACGCGAGCAATATCTTTGCAAAACTTGGTTGCAACGACCGCGCCCAGGCGGTGTCGGAAGCGTTTCAAAGAGGGATTATTCATATCGAGTAGTGCACAGATCTACACAGATTCGCGTCATAAGAAATTGAGATCCTGAACTAGTCTGTTGCGATCATCACATCGCTGGCCTTGATCACCGCATAGACGTTTTTGCCGGTGTTGAGTTGAAGTCGTTCGGCTGAC
>DATFRK010000616.1:0-6192 GCA_035263325.1 Pyrinomonadaceae bacterium
CCCAGCTGCGGTCCCTCGTCTGTTCCTTTGTGGACCACATCTCGATTCTCCACCGGCTGCTTATCCCAAGGATTCGTACATTGTCCGGGACGCTGAGGAAACCCGACTCGCCGTAAATCGCTTTGCTGATGATGGAGCTTCAGCAATTAAAGTCTACTTTCGCTTGCCTCTCGCGCTGATCAAAGTGGCGATTGAGACTGCCCACGCGCGAGGAATTCCCGTGATGGGCCATCTCGAAATTGTTGATGCGCGCGAAGCCATTAAGGTAGGTATCGACGGTATCGAACATGCCACGTCGTTTGGCACCGCACTCCTTCCTCTGCGAGACGCTGAGACATATCGCCAGGCCGTACTCGCAGACAACAAGGCACGTAGTGAGGGACGCTACCAGGTTTGGAATTCAATTGATCTAAATACTCCCCAGGCAAAATCGCTATTTAAGTTGATTGTCGAGCGAGGCGTCTTTGTTTCTCCGACACTTGCTGTGTTTGAACGTCAACCAGGCGACAAAGAAACTACCAATGTTCATGTCCATGCTTTCAAACAGATGGAGGCCTTTGTGGGTTTCGCAAAAAAGGCTGGGGCCAAGGTGGTGGTGGGATCGCATTCGGATGTGCCGCACGCGAAGAGAGGTTGGGCCTATCAACGCGAACTTGAGTTACTCGTTGAGTCAGGTTTGACGCCCATGGAGGCGATTGTGGCCGGCACAATGGAGAATGCTCGTTATTTTCGGATCGAGGATCGCCTCGGTAGCGTTGAAGTCGGTAAGCTTGCGGATTTGGTCATGGTAGAAGGCGATCCTCTTAAGGACATCGCAAACATGCGTCAGGTTAAGCGGGTAATGCTCAATGGACAATGGCAACGGGCAGAGTCAGAAAACAAGTGATGCCCTCGAGACTGATACAGCTAATAGTAATCACTTTTGCTGTTGGGCTCGGTTACTCGTCAGCAGGAGCCAAAACTGTTTACCTTCACGTCGTCGAGGGCAACGACAACACGGCTGATGGAACATACTCACACCCATATAAATCGTGGCGTGCCGCCCTGCGTAACGTAAGTAGCGGCGATACGATAATCGCGAAGAATGGTGACTATCGAAAAGCTGGACGGGAAGGGAAGTGGGGCGGACTCGACCTGGCATTGACTCTGGCAGATCCTTTAGACAAGGGCGATCCGCATCCAAACAGCTCTGGCCGGCCCGACACGATTGGCATCTATCGTTATGACGCAGATAAGCCTTTAACGATTCGGGCCGAGTCTAAACATGGAGTCGTGCTCGATCACATTCGCTTTCACCTGGCGAGCGGGATCGTGATCGATGGCTTTGATATTTACCCTAATCCTTATTACCGCGACGAGTCAGGCAAGAAGTTGAATTCGCGACGAGACGGAATTCACGGTGACAGCGTGTATGAACCAGAAGACGCGTTCAACCGGGTGAAGACCAATGATCCTCCTGGTGGTCATACGTCCGCCTGGTACGACCGCAGTCTCTGGACCAGTTACATAACCATTCGCAACTGCAAGGTGCATTACGAATGTCCGCCGAGCGGATGCACAAGCACCTTTGATCCGTTGCAGGATGATGATCGGTTGTATCTGATCAAGTTCAATCAAGCTCATCACATCACTATCGAAGATAACGAGCTCTTCGATGGCAAAAATTATCAACGCAAACCTGCTATTGATCTGCCTTGCAGTGACGATGTAGTTGTGCGTCGGAATCTGATCCGCAATTGCCATCGCGGCGTCGTCTCGAAAGGAGGAGGCAAGCGAGTTCTAATTGAGTCGAATGTATTTGTTGATAACTCGGGGGCGGCGTTTTCCGGTGGCTCAACTGATCCCGATCTATTCATCGATGGACAGCAGGGCGATCCATGTTCCTTTGCCCGGTACGAATCGTATGACATGACCGCCAGGAACAATGTGGTCATCTCGACGCGTCCAGGTGAACGTCCGGTAGAACCAATTGCGATTTGGGCAGCTAAGAATGCTGTGATCGAAAACAACACTTTCGTTGGTACTGGCGAGCGAGGAGTGTTGTTGATTCGCCCGGGTAACGAAGTTGATAGCCCGGCAAAAGGATGCGCACGTTCCGTCCGTTTAACTGAGACGGATGGTTTGCGACTGCAGCACAACATCTTCGTGCTTTCAGGCGTGGTCGATGAAACGATGCTCTATCAGGTGTCGGGTCAAGGAGTGAAGGTAACCGCGTTCGATCATCGAAACAACACTTTCTTTAATGGCGGGCGGGACATACCGGTTGGTGGCTTGGCCGATCCGAATCGGGAACCAGGCTTCAGTAATAAAAATCCAAAACTCGTGGGGGGAACCGGTACAGACTACAAGACCTGGATGGCGACGGCCCAATCAGAGCTGACCGGAAAGGGCGTTTCACAGGTGGATGGTGAACAACTTCCCAAGTATGAAGTGGCACGTGTGAGAGAGGCTCTTAACATTGATGGTCAACTCAACGAGCGCGCCTGGGCGGATACGCCACCCGTCGGTGCTTTTCTAAACAACCGGGATGGTTCGCCAAGTAAGCTCATCACTGAAGCACGAGTCTTATATGACGACAAGTACATCTACTTCGCGTTTCGAGCCGTTGATACGAACATCTGGGCGACCATGAAGCAACGTGATGAGCATCTCTGGCTTGAAGAAGTGGTGGAAGTGTTTCTCCAGGCTAATCAGGCCATACCAAACTACATTGAACTCGAAGTGAATCCGCTCGGAACAATGCTCGATATCTATCTGTTGGATACGCGCAAACCCCTGCACTATGAAAGTTGGAACAGTGAAAAACTGCGCTGGGCTGTGCACGTTGAGGGAACGGTGGATGGCAAAGACGGGGACCGAGAATGGACGTGCGAGATTGCGCTACCGCTGGAAGATATAGTAACCGCGCCCCATCTGCCGCCGTTACCCGGAGACCGTTGGCGCATGAACCTATTTCGAGTGGAGCGATTACCTGAGGTTGGAGAAGTGGCGTGGTCGCCGACTTTGCAGGATGATTTTCATGTGTTGCCGAGACTGGGCGAAATTGTTTTTACGGATCGGCAGGTTCCAAAGCATTGAAAGGTCAGTCGCTGCTTTCAGCCTGCCCTAGCAGGCGTGAGTATAAGCCTGGGGCGTGAGCCCCAGGTAAAGGTGTTGAAAAGTCATGTAGCTCGTGACTGCGGGCGACAGTAGAATAGACCAGATCGCGCTGTCGCCCATTTCATGGTTCGCATTCAGAGGTTGGAGAAACGCTAGGGCTTAATCTCTGTGCAACCTCCGTGTTCTTTGCGTCTCGGTGGTAAGAACTTGCATCAAGACTCACCACAGAGACACAAAGAACACGGAGATTGCACTGAGATGCCCGGGCTTTCTGCTTCCGCCTGTTTTCGCAGGCTCTTTGAGCCTCGTACTTCGAAACAATGTCGCTATTAACCGAATCTCAAATTAACCAGTTCAATCGCGATGGATATCTTTTCCAGGAAGCGTTGTTTGATGCTGAAGAGATGGACCTCCTCATCAAAATCGCAAAAAGCGACCAGCGTTTAGAAAAAGGGGCCCTCGAACGTCGCGACTCGAATGCTGCCACCAGCAAACTCTGGTTAACGGATGCGCTCGAAGACGACATCTATAGTGCGTTCGTGCGTTGTCTGCGTATCGTCGAACCGCTCGAGCAGCTTTTGGGAGGAGAGATCTATCACTATCACCACAAGATGATGCTCAAGGAACCCTTTGTAGGAGGCTCCTGGGAATGGCACCAGGACTACGGTTACTGGTACTCGAATAATTGCTTGTTTCCCTACATGGGCAGCTGTCTGATTGCTGTCGACAGCGCCACTAGGGAGAATGGTTGTCTGCAGGTGCTCAAGGGTTCGCATTTGATGGGTCGCATCGATCATAACAAGAGCGGTGATCAGACTGGAGCGGACATGGACCGGGTAAATGAAGCGCTGAAACACTTTGAGCTGGTTTACTGTGAGATGAAACCGGGCACTGCACTTTTCTTTCATGCCAACCTGCTACATCGATCAGATGCGAATCGCAGTCCTAATCCGCGCTGGTCATTGATCTGTTGTTACAACGCCGCTCGCAATCCCTGTAGAGCGAGGGCAAACCATCCAGCCTATAGTTATCTCGAAAAGTGGCCAGACGAAAGAATCAAGGAAGTGGGAAGAAGGCAACTGCAGCAGTTGGGACAACAGTGAAGCATAAAAGAAATAGCTTTAGATAACTGCTATTAAAAGCGTGCAAAGTCGTTGCTCCGGAGGAGCAAGATGTTTATAGCCCAATCCCTCAAGGAGTCTAGGCGCTCCGATAGGAGCGCAAGAGTCGCTACAACACTAAAGCTTAAGAGAACATTTCGCTCCTACCGGAGCGAGAAAATAAGTTTTCTCCAAGCGCTATAAACATGTGGCTCCAACCGGAGCCGACGATAAAGGAGCACACGGAGGATCACATCAATGGGCAACCACAAATCAAAGCTATCAAGACGTGACCTGTTGAAAGCTGCCGGCTTAGCAGGCGTCGGAGTAACGGCATCGAGGGTCGTCGACGCCCACGTTCTTGATACAAGTGCGCCTCGAGCTCGTCCGGCAAAACAGCAAACAATGATGGGCGTAAAGTTTGAGCCCCGCGACGTGGTCCGACTAGGTATCGTCGGTGTCGGCTTGCGCGGAACAAGTACGCTCCAGGAATTTCTGGCAATCGATAAAGTAGTCGTCAACGCAGTCTGCGATGTAGTGAAGGATAAATGTCTGCGGGCGGCCCAGTTGATTGAGAAGGCGGGTCAGAAAACGCCAGGCATCTATGCAAATGGTGAGCGTGATTTTGAAAGGCTGGCGGCTCGTGATGACCTGGATTTTATTTACATCGCAACTCCGTGGGAGTGGCACGTGCCGCAGGTCCTTGCGGGGTTGAAAGAAGGGAAGCATGTTGGCACCGAGGTTCCGGCCGCCTATACGCTCGACGACTGTTGGAAAATTGTGGACGCTTCCGAAGCGTCACGACGTCATTGTCTGATCATGGAGAATTGCTGCTATGACCATTCAGAAACTATGGTCCTGAACATGTTGCGCGCCGGATTGCTGGGAGAAGTGGTCCACGGAGAGTGTGCCTACAATCACGACTTGCGCGAGATCTTGTTCGAGAATAAGGACGAAGGTTTGTGGCGCCGACAGCACCACACGCTGCGTGATAGCAATCTTTACCCTACTCACGGCCTTGGTCCTATGGCTTTGTACATGGACATTAACCGTGGCGACAGTTTTGATTATATTGTTTCGATGAGTTCAGTTCATCTGGGATTGGAGGCGTATCGCACACAGCATCTGGCGCCCGGTGATCCGAAGTGGAAAGAGGTTTACAAAACAGGCGACTACAACACCAGCATCATCAAGACTGCTAAGGGCCGAACGATCCTGCTGCAACACAACGTAAGCACGCCCCGACCTTACGACCGCATCAACCTGATCCAAGGCACAAAGGGGATCTTCCGCGATTATCCACCGCGCATCTTCATCGATGGTCAGGAAGGTGGACACACTTGGACCACGCTTGATAAATACAAAGACCAGTACGAATCCCCACTTTGGAAGAACCAGGGCGAGATGGCGCGGAAACTGGGCGGCCATGGTGGCATGGACTACCTCATGTGTTATCGACTGGTCCAATGTATGAGGGAAGGATTAGAGCCCGATATCAACGTCTACGACGCGGCTTCCTGGAGTGTACCTGGACCATTGAGCCAGATGTCCGTGGCGAAGGGAAGTGTGCCTATCAAGTTTCCTGACTTCACTCGCGGGTCCTGGCAGCGCTCCGGCTCGTAGAGCAGGCTCGTAAATTACCGTTCACCACTGGCAACAGTTCTGTGGGGGCTTAACTGAATGTTTGGAACCCTCTGTCGGTCCCCCGGTGTCCGTTACGGATTTCCCCGTTCCGTCGTCAAGGACACACGATAGCTCATACTTCTCGGCCTCAAATACTTTGACTAGTGCCTGACACTGCTCGGCACGAAAGCCGGAGCCGACGTCAAATTCACGCTTGTCCCCATTTCTAAAATGGAGAGTGCATCTTTTCTTTGGGGGCGCTTGTAGTTTTCGCCCTAAATTCGCCAATGCCTCTCTTATCGCGTCGTCGTCTATTCGCCTTTTGACATCGGGGATGACGCGCGTTAAATCCCACGAAAAAGTCCAGGTA
>DATFRK010000617.1:0-7715 GCA_035263325.1 Pyrinomonadaceae bacterium
CGTTACACATGAAGGTTGAAGCGAACTCACTCGTGGTAACCGACAAGATAAGTGACAAGGATCGTCAGACAATTGAGCAGGAAATGCGTGACCAGGTACTCGAGACGGGAAAGTTTCCAGAGATTACTTTCAATAGTACTAAGATCGAGGCCACGAAGAAGTCTGACACCTACCAGGCGAAGATTTGGGGAGATCTAACTTTGCATGGCGTGACTCACAACATCCCGATTGATACTCAACTCACCTTTGACGCCAAAACTATGCGAGCTCGCGGTGAGTTTTCGTTGAAGATGTCGGATTACGGCATCAAAGCGCCCTCGGTCGCAGGGGGTACTATAACGGTGAAGGACACACTCAAATTCAACTTCAACATATTTTCCCAGTGACTGTCACTCATACCGCAGGGCGATCAGTGGATCCACTTTTGTAGCACGGCGGGCCGGGATAAGAGAGGCCACCAGGGCGACGATGAACAAGAGCAATGGAACGGCAATGAAGGTTGCCAAGTCGGTCGGCGTCACCCCAAACAATAAACTTGAGAGCACGCGGGTCGCCGCGTAAGCACCGGCAAGTCCAATTACTGCGCCAAACAAAACTAAGGACATCGCACTGCGCAGCACCAGTTGTAGAACATCCTTCAGCTGTGCTCCGAGCGCCATGCGAATGCCAATCTCCTGGGTACGTTGCGCCACTGCGTAGGACGTGACTCCGTAAATGCCCATCCCCGCCAACAAGAGTGCCGCTACGCCAAACACGCCGAAGATCACCAGACTGAAGCGCTGACTGTCGAGCGACGATGAATAAACTTGGTCCAGGGTGCGAAACTTTAGCGGCAGTTGAGGATCTAGCGTTCTGACAGCTTCGCGCATGGTCGTAACCAACGCAGCATTCTCAATCTGACCGCGCGCTACGACGGTGTAACTCGACCAAGGCAACCGTTGCAGCGCGTTACCATAGACCGTTGGCACTGGTGCGTGGTCCACACCATAGTCGCGCACATCTCCTACGACCCCCACGACGTGCAACAATCGCAGGTCACCATCCATGTTGCCAAACTGAATTGTCTGACCAAGCGGATCCTCATTGGGCCAATACTTCTGCACCAACGATTGACTCACAACTGCAGCATGAGGTGCGTTAGGTACGTCCGTTCCCGCAAACATGCGGCCACGCAGCAAAGGAATATTCAAGGCCGCGAAATATCCGGCGCTAGCCAGGCGATAATCGGCATTTCCCTTCTTCGCCGGGTTGTTGTTAATCAAGAAGGTTCCGTCTGGTCCACCACCCGTGAGCGGCAATGCACTAATGACGCCGCCAGCAGTCACGCCAGGAGTCGAACCTAGGCGCTCCAGGAGTTGTTTCTGAAAAAGACTCAACCGTTCTTCGTCAGCACTCAATTGTACGTTCGCGTCTGGAGCGACGCCCTGTTCCATGAGCCGCTGGTACGACTGCATGAATTGTTTGTAGCGCTGTTCATCCGAGCGAGGGCTCGGAAGTGATAACTCCATGGCGACTACTCGCTCGGTGCTAAACCCCGGATCAATCTGCAATAAGCGATAGAAAGTGCGGGCCAACAATCCAGCGCAAATCATCAAGATCAAAGTCAACGCCATTTGGGCCACCACCAAAAAGCTCCGTAAATGCTGTCCGGCAAATCCGCGTGCACCGGTGCCTGTCTCTCTCAAGCTTTTCTCCAGATCGCGCACTGAAAACCGAAGCAATGGGACAAACCCGAGCACTATGGCGACCAGTAAAGAAAGAGCTAACGTGAAGGCGATCGCTCGCGCATCCACACCTATCTCATTAACGCGGGGCAAGGCCTGACGATTTAGACCCAGCAGCAGCTTAACTCCCCAAAAAGAAATGACCACCCCGAGTGCGCCCGCGGTCAAAACCAGCAACAGATTCTCAGTGATGAACTGTCGAGCCAGACGAAAGCGCGTCGCGCCAAGCGCGGTGCGGACGGCGAAATCTCGTTGCCGAGTGGTCGCCTGGGCCAACAAGAGATTAGCCACATTTACGCACGCGACGACTAATAGGAATGCGACGGCCACCAGGATCATAAGCAGTGGATTGCGTACATTACCCACCATGTATTCCTGCTGGGGAACGACGGTGAAATCCGTAGCGTCCACGTCCTTGCCATTCTCTTGCTTGAGTTGTTTCCAGATCGCATTCACTTCAGCACGTGCCTGGGCCACCGACACGTTTGGAGCGAGGCGGCCGACAACACTCCAGTTATGAGCGGAGCGTGAAACGTCCGCGTGAAACTGCTCTCGTGGCAGCCAAATATCAGCGCTTTGCGGAAACCCCTGACCGGCAGGCATCACGCCGACAACGGGCACGTTCTTATCCGTCAAGCGCAACGTCGTACCAGACAGATCTCCCCTGGCTCCGAGCACGCGCTGCCAGAAGCCATAGCTGACAACGGCCACCGGTTCACCTCCTGCGCGACTCTCGTCAGGGGTAAATGTACGTCCCACAATCGGCTGGACACCGAGTACATTAAAGAAGTCGGCTGACACTTCGCAGGTGGGAGCACGAACCGGTTCAGTGCCTCCTGTGACAGTGGTGAGAAATTGATTGTATTGAGCGACTCCAGCGAACACGTGACTGCGGGCGCGCACGTCGAGAAAGTTTGGCTCGGCAAAAGCCATGCGTCCGCCACGACTGTTAATCTCACGAAGCTGGACCAGTTGTTCTGCATGTGGGTATGGCAAAGGTCGCAACAGCACGCCATCAACCACGCTAAAGATGGCAGTGGACGCGCCAATTCCGAGGGCCAGGGTCAGAATTGTAATGAGCGTGAAGCCGGGCCGTTTGCGAAGACTGCGAAGAGAGACGCGCAAGTCTTTAATCAGTGTTTCCATAGATTGCTTCCTATTGTTTTGTAGGGGGCATTCCTCTACCTCTACAGGGTGTCCGAAATGAAAAGTGTTAACAAGGATAGATGCGTTTGCACAAAAGCGAAAATACCACCAACAGAAGTTGGTGGTTCGTTCAAGTCCTTTCTACAAGGAGCCAGATGGCATAGTTGCTGCGCCGACTGCGAAACTGAAACAACCGAGTCGTCCAGTGTCGCAGGCGGCGCTGAAACGTTTTGGGCTGTTGCCGTAGAAAGGACTTGAACCATCCACCAACTTCCGTTGGTGGGATTTTCACTTTTTGTCCGAAACCTAAGGCAAAGACTAGCTACCTGTCTTCTTAACACCAAGAGAAAGGAGTTTGTGACGGAGAAAAAGTGTGAATGGAGTTTCGCGTGTTCGTGAATGCCAGCGAGATCCCTGTCGGACACAGATTTGCGACAGAGTAACGGTTTAATGACCCTGCACATCACACAAAGAAATACTTGACGAACGCTCGGGGGAAGCAATCTCGCTAGACCGCGAGGCATACGTCACCCACCAGAATGGAGGCGCCGTGCACGAACATCCGCAACCTGGACCGTCCAAGCAAAACTCTCCTGCGCAGACAAACATCTCGGGTGGTGTTCCAGTGACGCTACGCATCAACGGTCGCGACTATCAACTACAAATCGACCCGCGGACGACGCTGCTTGATTTCATCCGCGAGACCATTGCGCTCACCGGCACGAAGAAAGGCTGCGATCACGGGCAGTGCGGCGCGTGCACGGTGCATGTGAATGGACGCCGTGTGAATTCGTGTCTCAGCCTGGCCTTAATGCACGACGGAGATGAAATCACGACCATCGAAGGTCTGGGAACACCAGATGCGCTGCATCCGGTGCAGGCGGCATTCGTCGCGTGCGATGGATACCAATGCGGCTACTGCACCTCAGGACAGATCATGTCGGCGGTGGCTCTGCTTGCCGAACCCTGTGGTCCAAGCGATGCCGATGTTAAGGAACTGATGAGTGGGAATATCTGTCGCTGTGGTGCGTATCAAAACATCGTTGCCGCGATCCAGCAGGTCCGCAACGGAGTTTAAAACTCTGCGCTAACTCAGCGTCTCCGCGTCTCTGCGGTGAGAGTGATTGTGAGCAGGCGGTCACCGCAGAGACACCGAGGACGCAGATGTTGCGCAGAGAGATTTTGGATTCGAACGCTACTCGGAACTAAGCATTTAAGGACCAACCCCATGCACACTTTTGAATTTATTCGTGCAACCGATGCTGACGCTGCGATTGCCACTGCAGCCCGGTCGAAAACTGCGCAACAAGGCGCCGAGGTACGCTTTGTCGCAGGCGGCACAACATTACTTGATCTGATGAAGCTTGAAGTGGAGACACCGGCGCGGGTAATCGACATCAATCGTTTGCCTTTCGACAAGATAGAGGCAACCGCTGAGGGTGGACTGCGTATCGGCGCAACAGTGCGAAACTCCGATCTCGCACACCACCCGACGGTACAGCGCGACTACTCCGTACTCTCACAGGCAATTCTCGCTGGTGCTTCGGCACAGCTGCGCAACATGGCCACAACGGCCGGCAACCTGGTCCAACGAACTCGCTGTGTGTACTTCCGCGACACCACAATGCCCTGCAACAAACGTGTGCCCGGCACGGGTTGTCCCGCGATCACGGGCGCCAATCGAATGCTAGCCATTCTGGGTACGAGTGAACACTGCATTGCGACCAATCCTTCAGACATGTGCGTGGCCATGGCCGTATTGGAAGCGACCATACACATTGAAGGATCGGGTGGCTCCCGCGCCATTCCTTTCTCCGATTTTCATCTGCTGCCGGGAAACACCCCTGAGCGCGAAACAGTGCTTGAGCCAGGTGAGCTGATCACTCACGTCACCCTGCCTCCGCCAATCAAGGGAAGTAAACAGTTCTATTTGAAGCTGCGCGATCGGGCGTCGTACGAGTTTGCCCTCGCTTCAGCGGCCGTCGTGATTAACGTCGAAGAAGGAGCAGTGACTCGCGTACGCGTCGCGCTCGGTGGCGTAGGAACCAAACCGTGGCGCTCTCCGGAGGCCGAGGCGGCTCTCGAAAATCAGGCCGCCACGAGCGCGAACTTCCGCAATGCAGCCGAGGCCGCGCTACAAGAGGCAAAGCCGCAGAGTGAGAACGGATTCAAAATCGAGTTGGCGAAGAGATGCTTAACTTATGCCCTGCAGCAGGCGATGGCATGAAAGACTATCCACAGATTACGCAGATTACGCAGATTTCTTTTTAAAAAACTGCAGTGGTCTGTGATTTCGATTTTGAACAATGAGTCCCTTCGCTTCCAGGGGTGGAAGTTGGTGGTCTCCAGTTTCTAAAAAGAACCTCTGTGTAATCTGCGTAATCTGTGGATGTAATTTTCAGGATAACAATTATGGCGACAACAGAAGAAGTATCAGCAACAACAACTCCAATCGGACGGCGGACCCCACGCATTGATGGACCATTGAAAGTTAGTGGCCTGGCCCAGTACACGTCTGACTTTCACTTTGCTGAATTGCTCTATGCGGTTCCGGTAGGCGCCACGGTCGCCAACGGTCGAATAGTCAAACTTGAAACAGCGGCGGCTGAGTCGATGCCCGGCGTGCGCGCGATCTTTCATCGAGAGAACATCGGCGAGATTCGCCCTTCGGTGCCGAGCGAGGAAGGCGGCACGTGTGAAGAACGCCGTCCACCATTCGCAGACGATATCATTCGTTATTACGGTCAATACATCGCGCTCGCAGTTGCTGACACATTCGAAAACGCTAAAGCGGCTGCCGATCGAGTTACAGCGGTCTACGAGACAGAGACGCCGAACGTCGCCACTGAACTGGAAGCCGACGAAGATCCAGATCTGATACTTACCACCTTCGGCGAAAGACATCGATTGCAAAGTGAACGCGGTAATGCTGATGCTGCGTTTGCCAGCGCACCAGTGAAACTAGACCACACTTATGTCACGCCGACAGAAGCTCACAATCCGCTCGAACTCCACGCGACGACTGCGATGTGGGACGATTCGGGACTGACCCTCTACGATTCAACGCAAGGCGTCGTAAACGCGCGAGTCATCCTCGCGGAAATGTTTGGGCTACAAAAGGAACGAGTTCGGGTCATTAGTAAGTTTATCGGTTCGGGCTTTGGCGACAAACTCTTTCCCTGGACGCATGTCCCACTCGCGGCTGCCGCCTCGCGCCAGTTGCGCAAGCCCGTCAAACTCGTGCTCAGCCGCAGGATGATGTTCTTCAATGTGGGCCATCGACCCCGCACCCAGCAACGCGTGCGTCTGGGTGCGACCCAAGACGGCAAACTCGTTTCCCTGCACCACGACTATGTCTATACCCGGTCAATGCTGGACGCGCATCACGAAGACTGTGGCGAAACTACTCCGTTTCAGTACAGTGTGCCCAACTTGCGCGTGACCTGGGGTCGCGCCAAACGCAACATTGGCCCGGGGGCGGATATGCGTGGACCAGGGGCGGTGCCCGGTCTTTATGCAACCGAGTCGGCAATGAATGAACTGGCTCGTGAACTTAACATCGATCCCGTGCGTCTCCGGGTCGTCAACGAACCAAAGATCAACGAAGGTGAAGGGCTTCCGTTTTCGTCGCGTCATTTGCTCGAGTGTTTTGAAACAGGAGCAGAGAAGTTTGGCTGGTCCAAACGCAATCCAGCGGTCGGCTCGATGAAACGTGACGGTCTGCTACTCGGCTGGGGCATGGCCGGCTGTTCCTGGCTTGCCGGACGATTTTCCGCCGCAGCGAGAGTTGAACTGCGAGATGATGGTACGGCATCAGTAGCGTGTGCGACGCAGGACATTGGCACCGGCACTTACACAGTGCTGGCCCAACTGACGGCGGAGAAGCTCGGAGTGCCACTAGATAAAGTTGAGGTGAAACTGGGTGACACATTATTTCCCGAGGGTCCTCTTTCGGGAGGATCGCTAGCTACCAGTTCAGTAGTGCCGGCCGTCTTCGGCGCGGCAGAAGAGGCGATCGCTTCGCTGTTTGAGTTGGCAACAACTACGGCTGGGTCGTCATTTGAGAATCGCAAACCAGCCGAGTTGAGATTTGAAAACGGCACTCTCGTTGGAGACTCTAAGGCGATTACTTTTGCGGAAATTCTCAAGTTGGCCAATCGCCAGGCGATCGTGGGCAGCGGTAAAGGCGAACAAACATTCGGGGTACCCGGAGAAAAATTATCCGCACATTCGTTTGGTTGTCACTTCGTCGAGGTCACGTGGCAACCGGAGATCGCTCGAATCCGCGTCAGCCGCGTGGTGACTGTTATCGACGCGGGACGCATCATCAACCCACTCGCCGGTCGGAATCAGATTGAAGGTGCAGTTGTCATGGGAATAGGGATGGCCCTCTTCGAACACACGAGTTACGACCCCCAGAACGGTGCCCCGATCAATAGCAGCCTCGCTGATTATGTCGTGACCGTTAACGCCGATGCGCCACCGATTGAGGTGTATTTTCTCGATTATCCCGACACTTACATTAACGAAATCGGGGCCCGGGGAATTGGCGAGATTGGCCTGGCAGGAATCGCGGCCGCCATTACCGACGCGGTCCATCACGCAACCGGAGTTCGAGTAAGAGAGTTGCCGGTGAAGATCGAAGACCTGTTAGCCTGATCCACAGATTACACAGATTACACAGATCGTTACACCCTAGTGATTGAATCTGTGTAATCGGTGAATAAGAACTGACAAGGGTTTCGCCAGTCTATTGCAGCGGATGAACCTTCGTGAGTTTGATTAGGTTCATTGTCTGAGCAATGTTCGTCTATGGGGATTCCGTTTACGGGCGTTCGCTGCTAA
>DATFRK010000618.1:0-6503 GCA_035263325.1 Pyrinomonadaceae bacterium
ATCCAATCAGCTTTCTGTGGCTCGCTGCGGTCGAAGAAGTTTTTTATGATGGACCAGCTGGCCACCAGTGCTGACGACTATCTCGATTCGGCCAACCACTGTTGGTGCAAAGAAACCCAGGAAGTAATCGGGCCTGATAACCAGCGGGTACATCCCGATAATTGCACCCCCGGGCGCTCATGCTATGTTTCTGCGATCAAGGGCGTATAATCGGATTTGGTAGTTAAGCCATCCCCTTAATACAAGTATTGTTGGAGGTAGATGTGATGAGAAAAGTGCTACTAGCTACGTTAGCGATGATGGTGGTGGCGGCGAGTGCGCTGATTTTTAGTTCGCGCGCGGAGAACGTTCAGATTCGGGGAGACTATCTCGAGGTGCGTACCGCCAGCGTTTTTGCGGGAGCCTGTCACTATAACGGTGAAGTAGTCACCACCGGCCGCGATGCGCTGATGGCGTGGAATGTCACGTCGGGGACATGGCAGGGGGTAGATCTCACCGGAGTGCGGGCGATGGCCATCACTAGTGCTGACGCCAACCTGGCTGACAAGGATGCGGCGCGGAAAACTGAGCTCGTCATCGACAGCAATGCTTCGCGGATGCAGGCGATGGCTATGCTCAACGCCCTGAAACAGAAATACGCAGCCTCGCTCGGCAACATCGTCTCTGTTCGCTCAGCGCCCGTCAGCTTTGTGCGCAACGGGCGAACATTCGCGGCTAACTCAGATGATGCGACTATCAACGTTGAGGCAATGCCGAATGATCTCTGCTGCAAGATGCCGAACCTCGTTTGGTACACACCGCTCGTTGGTTTGGAAAACAGGAAGGTGGGCTACACCACGAAGGCTTTCTATGCGGGTAACACGGTGAATGAACCGTGGTCTCGTTCCGGTGAGAACAGTGCCTTCTACGGCACCTTCGGGTTCTAATCCGCCGATTACACAGATTACACAGAGACTTTTAACGCGTCGAGTTGGGTCTTTTCTCCCCTCCTCGACGCGTTTTCATATCGTCCCGGAATCCTGTAAGTCGAACGCTGCTAACTAACACTGTCCTCCACGGCGGGAAGTCTCACCGCTCAACTCCCACTCTGTAAAGACATCTGCGTAATCGGCGTAATCTGTGGATCGATTTCGTGGAACGATTTCTGTCTTGCTCGTACAAATTCCGGGTGCTATAAGCCCTCGACTCGCGACTACTTTTAATTCCTGAGGTCATGATGCGCTACTCTTTTCGGGTTCTCATTCTCTTAATCTTTGCGGTCATCACAACTACTGGTCTCGCACAACAAAACATCCCCAACCTGCGCAAAACAGCACTCAAGTCGACCACTCCCTCAGATGAGATCGTGCGCCTCGATATAAACAAAGACGGCAAGCCCGACATTCTGGAACGATGGTGGAATGGCAAGCGGGTCCGTTGGCTGGATGAAAATGGCGACATGCTGCCAACCGACACGCGCGGCGACCAGGTCAACGATGTGCTCCAGGTTGACAAAAATGGCGATGGACTTTACGACGGTCCCACGGACATCGACATCAAGTGGGCCGATAACGACGGCGACGGTCGCGCGGATCTCGAAGCATTCGTCACGCAGCCACCCGAGTGGGGCCCTGACAAATTCAGTGCCACCGATGCCCACTGGATGATCTTCATTGATGTGGAAAAGGACGGGGTACTGGGCTGGCTCGATTGGACCAAGTGGAACTTCGCCGACGACAACTGGGGCTACACCGGCCTGAACGACTGGCTGCCCGACTACAATGGCGATGCAATCTTCCTGAAAGTCCATCGCCCGCCGCAGTCTTTACCCGATCCGCGACTCAACTGGGAGAATCCGTTTGCGTTTTACGATTTCGACAACGATGGCGTTAGTGAAATGGCCATGCGCTGGCTCGATCCGGTCCCGCCACTCGACAAGGATGTCACCAAACTAACTGGTGTACTCAACGAAGCCTTCGTCACGTTTGATATCGACAACGACTCAACCAAGGGCAACGAAACCGACTACGACATGTCTCTGCGCGGTTCCGGCGGCCCGGGAGTTCCCTATCGTCAGTTTGTGCACAAGTATCCCGCGCTCAAAGGCAACCCGCGCTTCAACGACTGTTTTCAATATAACAACTGGCGGCAAATAGACGAGCTTATGTACATGCCGCACGACAAAAGCTACGACGCCTTCTTTACCGCTGGTTGGGCCAACATGTACTTCGTGTTTGACGAAGACGACGACGATCATCGCTGGGAACGAGTGGAGATGTACTACCCGATGCACGGGTTCGGCGGCCCCAAAGACATCGACATTTACTCAACCAAACGCTGGCGCCGCAGCAATTACGCTGAACAAAACATGGTAGGCGCGGACGAAAAACCCGGTCTCGACGGTCACCCGCAATCAGACACGCTGGGTGATCGAGGAGAGTTTGATGAAGACAACTCAGGCAATGGCAAACTCTACGTTGGTGTTTTTGATCGCAAGCTCCATTTGGCCGGGGCCGAGTGGGGAGCATGGACAGTAGATAAGAATGCGGAATTTCACGGGGGTGTGAAGACGCCTTCGCCAAAACCGTTGGCGCCGAAAGTCGAAGAGGTGGTCAAGTACACTGACACCGATAACAATGGTTTCCTGGATACGATCGAGTACGACTATGACGGCGACCGCAAAATTGATTTGCGCGTATCGCTGCTGGACTATCGCACACCCTCACAACCACATCCGGATGTCGTGCCGCTGATTGATACCCGAGTTGAAGGTTGGAAAGGACTGAACGCGTTGTTCACTCGCATCGCCAATCAATCTTTCCAGGAAGGTCTGTTGGTTTATCACGCTGCCTGGCGCCGCGGTTTGACTACTCCCGAAATGGATAAGCTCGCCTCGGCCGGTGCGATTGGGGAACGCTACGATCATGGCTATTGGTTGAAGGAGAAAGTGTTCCGACTCATTCGCGAGCGATTGCAGCAGGTCAAACAAGCTGACTCATCTAAGGCTGCTTCACTGGATAAACTCGAAAAGGATTTAACTCGCCTTTATTACTTAGGTCTGTTTGATGAATACGCCCGCCGCATTAGTGAGGTGCCCGGATTGTGATCTTTGGAATGCGGGCGATGAGTCGCCGCACTCCAAAGTTAGACACGACTCTTACGACCGTAGCCGAGTTCAGCGCCGCCGGAGATGATGTGATCGACGCCCGTGGTAAATGTTGCTTCGGACGCGATAAAGAGACAGAGTTTGCCGGCCTCTTCGATTGTTCCCATTCGCCCCATTGGCTGCGCAGTCTCCCCATCCTTGCGGCACTGCTCAGGATCATCCGCCGCGTCGATCGCTTCCTGCCAAAGTGGCGTGTAGATGTTGCCAGGTGAAACTGAATTCACCCGGACGCCGTGCTTCGCCTCATCAATCGCCAGGGCCTTCGTGAATGCCGTTACCGCACCTTTGGTGGCGACGTAACTAGTAGCATGCAGTTGGCCCATGGCGCCGACGAGGCTCGAAAGGTTGATAATGTTGCCCTTGCTCTGACGCAGATGAGGTAGCGCAAATTTACACGCGGCAAAGATACTGACGAGGTTAAGCTCCAACAGATCGCGGAAGTCCTGCAACGAAAAGTCGTCAATCGGCTTGTGCGGTGGATGCCAGCCCGCGTTGTTGATCAAACAGTCAAGCCGATGGTGCCGGTCGATGACTTTGTCTACCAGCACACTCAGTTCCTCAGGGTAGGCCACATTGCAGGCGATAAAGGTTGCTTCACCTGGACCACGTTTATTTAACTCTGCGGCCAGCTTTTCCCCTTCGTCGGCGTGGCGAGCGCAAAAAACCACTTTGGCTCCTGCTGCGACAAACACCTCGACGCAACCCTTGCCGATGCCCTTACTGCCACCAGTGATCAGCACAACTTTTTCGGTATATGTCACGGTTGTTCGCTCAACTATCAATATAGCGCAGTCGGGAAGGGGATAAGTGGCCTACCAAAATTGTAGAGTTGGATAGGCAGGCAGCGCTATTCTTGTCAGCTTGAGTGGCAAGTGCTTACCCTTTAGCCATCCGAAGAAATGCTTTTGCCGCGTGTGACAGGGTTGCACCACGACGGTAAATCAGCTGCAACCGTCTTTCCAATCGCATTTCTTTTACTGTCACCGCCACCAGTTGCTGGCGATCAATTTCAATCTGCGCCGTTAATCGCGGTACGAATGCAACTCCCATCTCCTGTTCAACCAGTCGCTTGATTGCCTCCAGCGTCGGCATCTCCATCGAGATATTGAGCGGCGTTTTGTATTTCTCGAAAGTCTTTACCACGCGTTCCCGGTACGGTGAGGGAACGTTGTGCGCAATGAACGACTCCGCCCCTAAATCGCGCACGGACACCGCTTGCTTTTGGGCCAACGGATGTCCTGGCGCAACAATCAAAGCCAACTCATCTACCACCACTGGGATAGAAGCGATTGCCTGGTCCGTAGGCTTGAACGATACAACGCCTAGTTCAACGCCGCGGCCCAGTACTTCGGAGGCAATCCGGCTCGCCAAACTCCGCTTCACTTCAACCTTGATATGCGGGTGGCGCGCGCGAAACACGGTTAGCACCGGCAGCAGATACATGACAGTGTACTCGTTTGCGCTAATGGCCAACTTTCCGTGTTGCAAGTCGCGGAGTTCCCTGATGGCCCGGTGCGCGCCCTGCCGGAGATTCAACATCTGCTCGGCAAAATCATAAAGAACCCGGCCCGCGGCAGTGAGTGTCCCATCCTTGGAGGACCGGTCAAACAGCGGTTCTCCCAACTCAGCCTCCAGCCTACGAATGGCCTGGCTGACCGCCGGCTGGGTCCGGTGCAGGGTTTGGGCGGCGCGAGAAAAGCTCTGCTCTTTCGCCACGGCCATCAGTACTTCCAGCTGATTTACGTCCAATTACTCGTTCCCCACTCATCACTTGTTATTAGAGGCCCAAGCTCGGGTTATGTTATCACACACACTTATCTTTCCATAAAGATTATAACTTTGACTTCCCAGGCAGGAATTTCTTAGGATTCTGTGCTGTTTGCCGACTGGAGGAAACCTATGCCACAAGACAGAGTCACAATCTTCGACACCACCTTACGCGATGGGGAGCAATCGCCAGGCTGTTCGATGAATCTCCAGGAGAAGGTCAGCATGGCGCTGAAGCTGCAGGATCTCGGCGTGGACATCATCGAAGCCGGATTCCCTATCGCTTCGGAAGGTGACTTTGCCGCTGTCAGGGCGGTTGCGGCCCAGTGTCGTGAGGTGACTGTGGCAGCGCTTTGCCGCACTGCTGAACAGGACGTTGCTCGAGCTGCTGAAGCGTTGGCCGGCGCCGTGCACCCCCGGATTCACACTTTTGTCGCGACCTCAGACATCCACCTGGAACACAAACTTAAAAAGAGCCGGCGCGAAGTTATTGAGATGACCCGAGCCGCCGTGAGCCAGGCCCGAAACTTTGCCGCAGAGGTTGAGTTTTCCGCGGAAGATGCCACCCGGAGTGATGTCGATTATTTGTGCGAGGTGTTGGACGCAGCCGTCGAAGCCGGCGCTTCGATACTAAATGTGCCTGACACAGTTGGCTATACAACGCCGTTCGAGTTTGCTCGCCTGGTCCAACAGGTGCAAGAACGAGTGGTGCGAGATCGACAGGTGATCATCAGTGTGCACTGTCATAATGATCTAGGACTGGCAGTGGCCAATAGCCTGGCAGCACTGGAAGCAGGAGCGCGCCAGGTGGAATGCACGATCAATGGAATCGGCGAGCGCGCCGGCAATGCCTCCCTGGAAGAGATTGTGATGGCGCTGCACGTACGCGCTGATCGCCTCCCGTTTGCCACGCGCATCAACACCGCTGAACTTTATCCGGCTAGTCAGTTGCTCTCCGGTATCGTTGGTTTCGACGTGCAACCAAACAAAGCGATCGTGGGGCGAAATGCCTTTGCCCACGAAGCGGGCATTCACCAGCACGGCGTGATCAACAATCCACTTTGCTACGAAATCATGACTCCGGAATCAGTGGGCGTACCCACTAACTCGCTGGTATTAGGCAAGCATTCAGGACGGCATGCGTTATCTTTGCGTTACACCGAGCTTGGTTTCTCCCTCACCAGCAGTGAGCTCGATGCAGCTTATAATGGCTTCACTTCGCTAGCGGATCGTAAGAAACAGATCTACGATCAGGATCTAATCTCCCTGCTTGGCGCTCCAGCAAGGGAATCGAGAGAGAAGGATGCTATCGGAGCGGCCGCCTAGCCAAAACGATTTTAGTACTTTGTACTTTGTGCTTCGTACTTGGTTAATTTGCGAAAACAAAGTACAAAGTACCAAGCAAGCAAGAACAATTCTTAAAGGGCTCCCTTCAACCGAACTCACAATCCAAACCAGAGGTTAACCAATGCGACTCAGGATTACAGTTCTCCCAGGGGATGGTATTGGACCCGAAGTTACAGCGGAGGCAGTGCGTGTCCTGCAAACGCTCTCATTGATTCAGGGACACAGGTTTCAGTTCACCGAGCGT
>DATFRK010000619.1:0-8070 GCA_035263325.1 Pyrinomonadaceae bacterium
CACGAGATAAGCAAATTGTGCGGCAGCGTGCGGCGCGTCCGTCACCTTCAGCAACCCAACCTGCCCCAGATGTTCAAATCCTTCCGCCAGGGCAGCGAGTACTTGGCCGGGAGCTCGATCAAAGTACTCGGCCGCGAGAGCGGGGAACTCTCGGGCCTCGCCGATCAGGAGTCGACGCAGCGCGATCACCTCAGGCCGAATAATGCCGAGCGCCAGCCGCTTACCGAGGTCATCAAGAATGCTTCGTAAGTTGCCATCGCTTATTCCGACGGCGAACTCCTCACGCACGCCCTGGGCAAACGCTTCGGCAAAGGCGATTACATCCACCACTATCTGGGTGAAGAGCGCGCTCTTGTCAGCGTAGTTGTTGTAGACAGTGCGCTTCGTGATGCCGGCGAGCGCCGCAATATCCTCCATGGTAGTGCGCGCATACCCCTTGCTCAGGAATAGCTCCCGGGCTGCTTCGACGACGGCTGCCCGCGAACGAACGACGCGAGGATCATCCGCGCGCTGCAGCTCAAACCGTCGTAAACCTTGTCGGCGGCGGCCAGCGGGCCGTTTAGAAAGTTTACTCATGAGTATAAATAACTAATTTACAAATTTCACTCATGAGTATAATATCATCGTCGACAAGCAACAAGAGAGCGGTGATGGAGAAGAGAGAAATGGAACCGAACGAGTCGGAAGTTGCTCGGAGTGTGTCGGTCACGCAGTCTCTACTCTGGTGCGGAGTACTTGCGGGTCCGTTCTATCTAGCGGTCGGCCTGGCTCAGGCTCTCCTTCGGGAAGGCTTCGACCTCGGACGCCACCCACTCAGTCTGCTGGCGAATGGACCGGGCGGGTGGATCCAGACTGCGAACTTCGTGCTTACAGGGTTGCTGGTGCTAGCTGCTGCCGTGGGCTTGGGACGCGTGCTGGGACCAAAGTCACGCGCAGTAACATGGTTCCTTGGCGGGTTCGGGGTGGCCATGCTCGTGGCAGCCATCTTCCGCGCAGACCCGCTGGACGGATTTCCCCCTGGGACACCGAAAGGGTTTCCCACTTCGATCAGTTCCACCGGATTGGTCCATTTCGTCGCCGGTGCTTTCGGCTTCATCTTCCTCGCCATCAGCTGCTTTTTCGCGGCCCGCGTGCTGTCACGCCGCAACGTGCCGCTCGCGCTGATCTCGCTTCTGAGCGGCCTTGCCGTAGTACTCGGATTTTTTGGCGGCTTCGTGTTGCCCTTGGGAATCCTGGGAATCTGGATCGCGGTAGTAGTAGGCTGGGCCTGGCTTGCGATCATTTCATTCCGTCTGAACCGTCTGGCCTAACAGGTGACCACTTGCATGGTGGGCACTCGAAAAATGCTACAATCACACCGGCCTATGATTGTCCGCTAAAAAAAAGTTGCTGCGGTTCTGTGAACCAAAATGCGTTGCAGCCGTGATCCTGACGTCCGCCTGGTTGTGATAGCAGGCGCGAATATGGGTCACTGTGCAAGGGCAGGTGCAGTGTCTTCATAGCCAACGCAGTAACTCCTCATCCCAACCCTCAATCAATATCCGTATCCATAAAATCGCTGGTTGCAAGCTGATTAATCTTGCGGCCGCATCTTTCGTTGGAGAACCACTCATGAATGTTACTGATCTAACAGCCTTTGGTTGGAATGACTTCTTTGAGACAAGTTTTGCATCGTATGCAAGAAGCGACTATCGACCCGCCCGAGTCGCGCTCGAACACAAAAGTTTTTTCCGTGTCTACACCGAACACGGAGAAGTGCTGGCGGAAACCTCCGGCAGGCTACGCCACGACGCCACGAATCGAAGGGACTTACCGGTAGTGGGAGACTGGGTAGTGATTCGTTCCCGGCCGGATCGTGACAAGGTAATGATTCATGCAGTTTTGCCGCGGAAGACCAGTTTCGCGCGTAAGACTGCTGGTTACCGCACTGAAGCACAGATTATCGGCGCGAACATTGACACAGTTTTCCTGCTGACATCGCTGAATCAGAATTTCAGCCTGCGGAGGATCGAACGGTATCTAATTATCGCGTGGGAGAGCGGCGCGAATCCGATCATCATTCTAAGCAAATCGGATCTGTGTGACCGAGTGGCTGACGCGATCAATGAGGTGCAAGCAGTTGCGCGTGGTGTACCCGTCTACGCCTGCAGCGTTGTCACCAGCTGCGGCCTTCAGGATATTTCGCAGCATTTTAGGCGCGGACAGACGGTCGCGCTGCTGGGCTCATCGGGCGTTGGCAAGTCAACTCTGATAAATCATCTGGTCGGTGGCGATCATTTGAAAGTACAAACCGTGCGCGAACACGATGACCGGGGAAGACATACGACAACTCATCGCGAGTTGGTTCTATTACCGACTGGAGGGCTCGTGCTCGATACGCCAGGCATGCGTGAATTGCAGCTGTGGGATGGCGACGAGAGCTTGCAGTTAGTGTTTGATGATATCGAAGCGCTTGCCAATCACTGCTTCTTCAGTGACTGCCGCCATCAGGACGAGCCAGGATGCGCGGTCCGTGATGCTTTAGCAGCAGGAACGATCGACAGCGAAAGATATCAAAGCTACGCGAAGTTAGAGAAAGAACTTAAGTACCTGGCTCGGCGAAAGGACAAGTTGTCGGAGATCGTAGAAAAGAAGAAGTGGAAGAAGCTCTCGCGCCTCGCGTCCGAGCGTGCCCGTTTGAAGCGGCATTAGGTCGCTCTTCCGAACCACAGTGGTCCTACCCCTTGGCATCCGCGTGACTTGGTAGCGCTTCGTGTTATTTCGTGGATCGCTTTTTTGCGTTGACGATCCACGAAGCGACACGAACTCCCACGAACAGAACGAAGAAGGGTTGGGTACTGCGTACTGAGACTACAATTACGCTCAAAACACTAATTCCGTCCTCTCTCAATTTCCTCGCGTATAACTCTCTCGCGCTCTCACTGCGATATTTGCCTGGTCAACCCGCACCTTAATTGATCTTCGCTCGCCACTCTTCACCGGAGTCGCCGGATAATAGCCGAGGCTGTATTGACTCCGAAGCTCCTCAGCGATTCGTGAGAATGCTCCAGCCAGTTGTTTCGGATCGTTGGCCCGGTAAAGCCGCGCGCCAGTCTTATCTGCGAGTTGTTGTAGATACTGGCTAGCCACCTCGTAGTCAGCGGTGAGTGTTCCGGGCATTTTTAGTAATGAGTTTGGCCCAGTTTCCGTAACGGTCGCTGAACCACCTGGAGTCTTCGTGGTAGCACTCGTGATCTCAGTTTCGTGCACAGGAATATAATCACTCGTGTCGTACTGCACCGGGTAAATCAGGATCTCCTGCTCATCTACCTGATGCAGTGTGCTCTTGTAGGTGGCGTTATAGCTGAAGGTGTCGACACCATCAGTGAAAAGCACTATCGCTTTGCGCCCGGGTATCTTGTTCAGTCGCTGAGTAATGACAATATCGACCGCGTCATAAAGGCGGGTTGAAAAACCGGTCAGCGCATTGCGGTCAATCACTGACGTAACAACCTTCAGATCGCTGGTCGCCTCGGTGAGTAACATCACGAGCCTGTCAAAGGTTACAACCAGCACGCGATCCTGCGGACGCAGTTGCTTCGCAAACTCGATTGCCGCTTCCTTGATCTCCGACAGGTGGAAAACCGTTGAGCCTGAAGTGTCCAACATCAAGGCAACTGTGAAAGGCTTTTCGGTGGGCTCGAAATGAACGATCTGCTGTTCGACGTCGTTTTCGAACACTTTAAATTGTTCGCGCTGCAGGTTCGGAATGAGCCGTCCCTGTCGGTCCAATACGCTCACCGGAACCGTCACGAGATTGGTGTCGATGCGTACGACATCACCCGCCTCAACTTCTTCTCCATTCGATTTTTCCAGGGACGGTGAAATGCCCTTTACCGGTAGCTCGAGCGAGATCGCTTCGGGCGTTTTTAACGTCGGCTCATTGGAGTTGGGTGTCGCACCAGCATCGGCGGACTCCAGTTCCAACCCCGCCTGAGTTACTTTCCGAGGTCGCTTTGCCACAGCAGTAAGTGCCGGCGCTGCCTGCGAGTCCTCTCGTGCAAGCACATATGCACCCGCGCGACAGACCGGCGAACTCTCGATTGCGACCACAACATAATTGCCAGGAATCGGGACGCCCTGGCATATTTTTATCGTGTCGCTTTTCGCGCGGGTTGTTTTGCTAGAGGCGCCTTGCGGTGAATCGCGCCTCACTCTTTGACTCGCGCTTTGGGCGATACCGATGGTAGCGAAGAGACCGACGCTTAGAAGAGAACATAAGACTGCGTATTTCATGGCCGTTACTCCTGATGGGAACATTAGGAAGCAACGGCATTATAGCTCGAGCCTCAGAGAGGCTAGCTAATTTTGACTTTCCTCTGGGCAACGTTTGTGTCCTCTGTCTGTCTGCGGTCTCCTCAAACCCAACCTGTGGCTGAGAATCTTGACTTCCTGCTAATCCCTAATAAAGTAAGGCGCGCGGAATTTATCTCGGCTGTTGGTCCTGTATGAGATTCTCGCGAGACACCTGGCTGGGTCGATACCAAATCCTCTCCCCTCTTGGCGCCGGGGGAATGGGCGAGGTCTATCGGGCGCGCGATCCGAAGATTAATCGTGACGTGGCCATCAAAGTACTGCCTGCCGCTTTCTCCACAGATTCAGAACGGTTGCGTCGTTTCGAGCAGGAGGCTCAAGCAGCCGGGGCGATAAATCACCCAAACATCGTTTCAATCTACGACGTCGATACGCATGAAGGCTCTCCTTATGTAGTGTCGGAACTGCTCGAGGGCACGACTTTGCGTGAGGAGTTGAACGGAAATGGGCTGCCGGTAAGAAAGTCGGTCGATTATGCGCTTCAGATTGCGTCGGGCCTGGCAGCCGCACACGCGAAGGGGATCGTGCATCGTGATCTGAAGCCTGAGAATTTGTTTGTTGCCAGAGATGGGCGACTGAAGATTCTGGACTTTGGGCTGGCTAAGTTGATTGAGCAGCGAGATGGAAACGAAGCTCACTCAGATGTCCTGACGCGTAAATTCGATACCGACGCAGGCGTGATACTGGGGACCGTCGGATACATGTCGCCCGAACAGGTCCGAGCGGAGCGAGTGGACCATCGTACGGACATTTTTGCGCTGGGCACGATTTTCTACGAGATGCTAGCGGGCAAACGCGCTTTTGACGGGGCATCAACGATCGAAACGCTCAATGCGATTCTGAAAGAGGACCCGCCGGAACTGTCTCTTTCGAATAGTCAGATCAATCCAGCTCTCGAGCGCGTGGTTATGCACTGCCTGGAAAAGAGTCCGGATCAAAGATTTCAGTCCGCAAGAGACGTGGAGTTTGCTCTCCAGTCGTTGAGTGGCGCGACGTCCGGCCGCACGGTAACAGCAACATCTCTTTTCGAAAGGCCCACGAACAAGCGTGCCTGGTTGCCCTGGATAATTGCTGCTGTCTTACTGCTTGGGCTATTGGCGACGCTGCCTTTGGCTATTGCCTATCTACGCCGCTCGCCAGTACAGACTCAGACTGCCGCCCGCTTCTTTATTTACCCGGCAGAGAAAACCAGCTTCGGTGGCCCATTCGCGGTTTCGCCGGATGGACTTCGAGTTGTTCTACGAGCGACAAGTGAAGGCCGGACCCTCTTATGGGTGCGCGAGATTGACTCATTGACAGCGAAACCGCTTGAAGGAACGGACGACGCCATCTATCCGTTCTGGTCGCCTGACAGTCGCTTCATCGGATTCTTCGCAGCGGGGAAGCTCAAGAAGATCGAGTTCACCGGTGGACCGGTGCAAACACTGTGCGATGCACCCGACGGTCGCGGAGGCACGTGGAATCGTGATGGCGTGATCTTGTTCACACCTAGCCCGCTGAGTGTAGTTTGCCGGGTGCCTGCAGCCGGCGGTTCGCCCGTACCGGTTACTAAGCTCGATGCGACCACTAAGGAGCAGGGCCACCACTTTCCTTATTTCTTACCCGATGGGCGCCATTTTTTGTACGCCGGACGCGCCGGGCTAAATGAGAATAGTTGGCTAGTGATCGGGTCGCTTGATTCTACTGAGACTAAGCGTTTGCAGAACTTTACTTCGAACGCCGTCTATGTGGCCCCGGGTTACTTGGTTACCATGCGACAACTTACCCTTGTTGCCCAAAGCTTTGATCCGGACAAACTCGAGCTTGGCGGAGAACCGTTCCCAATTGTTGAAGGGGTAGATATTATTCCAGGCCTGGCGTTCGGTTCTTTTTCCCTCTCCCAAACGGGCGTGTTGGTTTACCGCAGCGGGTCCGGCGGAAACGTTGATCTCGCCTGGTTCGATCGCGCTGGCAAGCGGCTGGGAACACTTGGACCACCCGCCGCCTACAACAACCCGACACTCTCTCCTGATGAAAAGCGACTGGCAGTAAGTATGATCGATCCCCAGGGCCGGCTTAGTTCCGACATCTGGCTGATTGATCTGGCAAGCGGCTCTCGAACTCGTTTGACATTTGATCCGGGAGCCGAGTCCAGTCCCACGTGGAAACCTGACGGCAGTGTGCTAGCGTTTCACTCGAGTCGCGATGGGCCTCTGAATCTATACCAAAAGGCTACGAACGGTGCGGGCAATGAAGATCCGCTCTTCAAATCGGCCAATAGCAAGAATCCGACTGACTGGTCTGCAGACGGGAAATTCATTCTCTATACAGAACAAGATCCCCAGACCGGTTCCGATTTGTGGGTCTTACCGCTATCGGGAGAGCAAAAGCCATTTCCCTTCTTACATACGAATGCTGTCGAGGTTCAGGGGCAGTTTTCTCCAAACGGGAAGTGGATCGCCTACTCGTCAAACGAATCTGGCACGTTCCAGGTCTACGTACGTGGTTTTCCCTCGGGTGGCCAATGGCAGATCTCCAGCAATGGCGGGGGTGATCCAAAGTGGCGGCGAGATGGGAAGGAGTTGTTCTATATCTCGCCGGATAGAAAGCTGATGGCCGTCGATCTCAAAGGTGACGGCCCCACAATCGAGGCAGGTGTCCCGAAAACGTTGTTTCAAATGCCTGTTCGCGGGCTGCCCGGCCCGCGGAATTACTACGACGTCTCCCATGACGGCCAGCGCTTTTTAGTGGCTGCAACTCCTGAAGATGCGGCTAGCCGACCGATGACAGTCGTGTTGAACTGGCAGTCTGGTCTCAAGCGATGATCGATCACTTCGGATCTTGACTAATAGGACGAATTCGCAGAAGCTCACGAACTCCAGGCTCTCCCTGGGACCAGACCATTGCCCATTTATATCCTCTCCAAGCTGACCAGATCTTTGCTGATCGCAGCGCTCTGCTGTTGCGTCGTTTTCACCACACTTCCTCGTCCGGTACTCGCGCAAAAGAAAACTGCGCCTGTCGAAACGACGCCGCCACCCGTCAATGAAGAGTTCAAGTTCGGCAAAGTCGACCTGGAGATGCTTGAACAGTCGGATCTACTGGACCAGCGGTTCGAGCGTGATGGCCTTCTGCTGGCGGACCCAGCCGCCAATGCCTTTTTAAGTCGCGTCGGTCAGTCGCTAATCCCCAAAGGGCTCGTGCTCGAGAAGGTTATCTGGCAATTTCGCGCCTTACGGGATCCCCAGCCCAATGCTTTCGCCTTACCCAACGGGTCAATTTACGTCACGACGGGATTGCTGACGCTAATCGATAACGAATCGGAGTTGGCGGCGATCATTGCGCATGAGTTGACCCATGTGATGCGGCGACACACGTACTTGCAGAATCGCAGCAACCGCAAGAAATATCTCACGATGAACATCATGTCTGCGGTCGGTTCTTATGCGCCCTTCAGCGTAGTGGGAGCCGTTATCATAGCTGTAACCGCGGTTGCTCCTTTTGTAATGGTGGCCACGATGTACGGTTACAGCCGTGATCTGGAGCGCGAGGCTGATCTCAAGGGCATTGACATGATGATCAGTGCCGAATATGCACCAGAAGAGATGGTCCAGGTGATGAAGCTGCTGGACAAAGATCTTGAAGGCGAGAACATCAGGCTCTTCTATAACGATCATCCGGCGCTTGACGAACGAATTAAATATCTCAGCAGTTACCTGGGGGCGCGAGCGGACAAAG
>DATFRK010000620.1:0-16175 GCA_035263325.1 Pyrinomonadaceae bacterium
ACAAAACCGAGACCAAAGACCCCCACTATGTCTGATCCCGAAATAGCCCGTCGTTGTTATCAATGTGGCGCCTCAGTCCGTGCAGCCGCCACATTCTGTCCGCAGTGTGGCCGGCCGATGGAGCAACACAAATCCGAAACGGATCACTCCGCGACGATCCCCTTAACTCCCCAGGGGAGTACCTCGGTGGAACTGGCGGAAACTGTAGCCATCGACCCCTACGTCACGCAGCCGCTAAACCGCGAGGGCCGCAACGATAAAAACAAAAAGGCAAAAAGAGGCAGCAATCTCGACGATGGTGGTGCGCCACTGGAAAATACTGGCGGCGATGCCACAACCGTAGTTGAGCCCCAGCCAACAGTCGCGCCAAAGGACCATAAGGCAACCTCCTCGGTCCAGCCGCAGGTAACGGTAGCCCGCGATGATGGGCGGACTCAGCCCGACTATGGCACCCCCGTCTCAGGTGGCCAATCAGCAATGGGTCGCG
The DNA here is from genome assembly GCA_035263325.1 of Pyrinomonadaceae bacterium. Classification (GTDB taxonomy): domain Bacteria; phylum Acidobacteriota; class Blastocatellia; order Pyrinomonadales; family Pyrinomonadaceae; genus PSRF01. The sequence continues at coordinate 488 of DATFRK010000620.1, forward strand.
TAGAAAAGCTGCGAAAGGCGTCGAGCGTGGTAATCGACCAGGCCGGAGATGACCCCAGCCTGCGCTTCCTCATAGTTGCCGGTGTGTTGTTCCTGCTGTTTCTGATCCTGCTCATCTGGAGCAAAATACTCAACTAAAAGATGGAATACTCCCAGGCGGAAATCCTCCAGACTGTGGCCATGACCGAGATGGAACATCTCGACGTGCGCACGGTAACGCTTGGTCTAAGTTTGCGCGACTGCGTCGCTGACTCGATTGAGGCCGTGGCCCAACGCAGCGTTGAGAAGATTCGCGCCGTTGCTTCGCGGTTAGTGGAAACTGTCGATCAGGTTGGTGATGAAATCGGTATCAGGATTGCCAACAAGCGAATCGCCGTTACGCCAATCTCGATGATCACGGAAGGAGCGAAAGGCAATCCGATTATCCTGGCGCGCGCCATCGACGAAGCAGCCGCCCTGGTCGGCGTCGATTTCATTGGTGGTTACTCGGCACTGGTGCAAAAAGGAGCTACTCATTCCGAGAGAGAATTCCTCGATTCGATTCCTGAAGCCCTGGCCGGCACGCAACGACTGTGTTCATCGGTCAATGCGGCCACCACGCGAGCGGGCATTAACATGGACGCCGTGGCTCAAGTTGGGCGCTTGATCAAGGACGCTGCCGAGCGAACACGTGACCAAGGAGGACTAGCCTGCGCGAAGTTCGTCTGCTTTGCGAATGCGGTCGAGGACAATCCTTTCATGGCCGGAGCTTTTCATGGAGTGGGTGAACCAGAGGCAGTGATCAATGTTGGAGTGTCCGGGCCAGGGGTGGTAAATCACGCCGTCAGACATGCGCCGACCGATCTGCCATTACAGGACCTGGCCGAAACTATCAAGAAGCTTTCGTTCAAACTGGCCCGGGCGGGCGAACTAGTCGGGCGTGAGGCTGCGCGCCGGCTCGGGTTGCCATTCGGCATCATCGATCTATCGCTCGCGCCCACGCCTGTTCCTGGTGATTCGGTCGCCAACATTATTGAAGCAATGGGCTTCGAACGCGCCGGTACTCACGGAACCACCGCGGCGCTTGCGCTACTGACAGACGCAGTGAAGAAGGGTGGGGCCATGGCCAGCGGATCGGTGGGAGGGATGAGCGGCGCATTCATTCCGGTGTCCGAAGACGCCGGCATGATTGAAGCGGCGCAGATCAGAGCGCTGTCGCTCGACAAGCTCGAAGCCTGGACCAGTGTCTGTTCCGTAGGAATCGATATGGTTGCTGTGCCTGGCTCAACCTCGGCCGAAACGATCGCTGCCATCATCGCCGATGAAATGGCGATCGGGGTGATGAATAATAAGACCACGGCCGTGCGAATTATTCCGGTGCCGGGACGAGATGTTGGCGAAATGGTTGAGTTTGGCGGGCTGTTGGGAAGCGCGCCCATAATGCCAGTCAACAGCTTTTCATCGAGCGCTTTTATTCGCCGGGGCGGCAGAATCCCCGCCCCGATTCATTCGTTGCGAAATTGACTTAGGGTCCATTTTCTAAAGTTAATATGCTATGTCTTTCGGTCTCGCTCCCTGTACTGCGAGGACGTCTGGCACTCGAGAGGGGTTTTATGTTTTCGAACCGGCCCATTAGCTTTGGTGCTACCATGGCCCCAAGACAACTAAGTGAGGAACGCTGAAATGCCTGAAGCCCTCGGAATGGTTGAATGCAAAGGCCTGGTCGCCATGATCGAAGCGGCCGACGCCATGGTCAAGGCTGCCAACGTGCGCCTGGTTGGGTGGGAAAAGATCGACGCCGGCCTGGTCACGGCAATTGTGCGCGGCGATGTGGCGGCAGTTCGGAGTGCGGTTGATGCCGGTGCCGCGGCGGCAAAAAAAGTTGGTGAGGTTGTGGCAACACATGTCATACCGCAACCTCATACGGACGTTGATCTGGGTCTACCCGTGCTCCATTCCGGTGAAACGACTCGGAAAAAGATTAGCGGCTCGGTGAAGGCGAAGACTTAGCTTTTTCGGTGTCTCCCCCGATGAGTCCAAGCGCTGGTAGATTCCCACTTCTCATTCCGTTAGTTTTTCTATTCGCCTCCAGTCTGTGTCCTCCGCTCCTGGCCCAACAACCCTTCGTTACAGACGACGCCGACGTAACCCCGCGACACCATTTTCATTTCGAGTTCAGTAACCAGTTTGACGTGCTCCAGCGAGCCAGTTTCCCCAACCTTAAACAAAACACCGCTGATTCTGAACTGGACTATGGTCTATTTCATGGATTGGAAGTAGGCATTGAGGTTCCATGGTTAGTAATCATCAACGATCGCACCAATAATTCGAGAACCGTGCGCGGTATTGGTGATACTAACCTCTCCCTGAAGTACAACTTTCTTACTGAGAAAGAACACTCCCGCCGACCGGCGATGTCAATCGCCTTCAACTATGAATTACCCACCGGCGACACAAAGCGGCAGCTAGGTTCAGGACTTGCCGACTTCTACATGAATGGCGTAGTGCAAAAGAGTTTGACTACCAAGACTAAGCTGCGATTGAACGGCGGCATACTGTTTTCTGGTAACGAAACAACCGGGGTCATCGGCATCAAGACCCGCGGCACGGTGTTCACGGGCGCAGGATCGCTGGTGAAACAATTCACCCCAAAACTTGACCTGGGGGTTGAGATAGCTGGAGCAGTTACCAAGAATTTCGATCTGGGAAAGGGCCAGTTGCAAGGGATGGTGGGCGGAAACTATGCACTACGGAATAATGTGACGTTCGATTTTGGTCTAGTGTCAGGTAAGTACGTCGCCAGCCCGCGCCTGGGACTCCAACTCGGTATATCGGTGGACTGGTGAACGTCCATCAGGAGGTCGTCATGGCGAAAAATAAGCATGGGTCGTTTAGCCAGTTTTTGGAATCACTTTCCCGTCGGGCCACGGAAGCCACCGGAACTTCAATAGCCTTCATCCTGGCACTGTCGGTCATCATTATTTGGGGCATCAGTGGACCAATATTTCACTTCTCCGATACCTGGCAACTGGTTATCAACACGGGAACCACGATTGTAACCTTCCTGATGGTCTTCCTAATTCAGCGCGCTCAAAATAAGGATTCAAAGGCCGTACATCTCAAACTCAACGAGATAGTGGCGGCACTCGAAGGAGCGAGCAATCGGCTCATCGACGTTGAAGATTTATCAGAAGACGAGATCCGGACGCTGCGAGACCACTATCGTAAATTGATCGACTTGGCGAGGCACGATTCGAAATTAACCGCTACGCACTCAATCGAGGAGGCGGCGGCTCGACATCGGGCCAAGTACCCGAAGCGGCAAAAGTAGGTTGGTAGCTTGCGAAAAACGATCTATCTGGAATTGCGGATTTGTTATAAAGTCCCTCGCGGAGGTAGGACATGTCTCGAGCTCCAGTGCACAACGACCGGCTGAGCAGACTCATCACTGAACTAATAAGTCGCACCAACGGCGGCGAAATACATTGGGAGAGGCAAGTAGGGTCAGCGCATCGTTACGCGCGTTGGCGAAACAACCTGCTGATACTTGGTCCAGCGGCGCCGCTGAGCGATACAGAAAAACCGCGCTACTTATTCATCACACCTTTCGATTCACCGGCTTGCGTGGAGGTAAATTCAAGTGATGAGGAGCTGGGGCCGGCGCTGATGGAGTTGGTACAGGCGGTGGAAGAAAAGAGCAAGGACGAGCCTCCGACCGATCCATTCGCCTTGACTGACGAAGTACTGGGCGGACTGACCTGAACGCCAAGTTTGTTTAACTACTAAACGGAAGACGATGAGATAAGCCTATGCCTACAGACCAACCCCTGAGTAATGAAGCCGAAAGTCTTTCGCGTGTTTCTCTGTTCAAAAGATTAGAACCTGACGAGCTGGAAAAACTAGCGGCCGAAGTCGATCAGGTGCACTACAAAGGCGGGGAAACGATCTTCAACGAGAGTGATAAAGGTGACGCGCTTTACGTGGTGGAGAGCGGACAAGTGCGGATTTGGGTGCTCGATGAAGACGTGAAACCGGTAACGCTGGCGGAGCTCAATCCGGGCGACTTTTTCGGCGAGTTGGCAGTGCTCGATCGCGGCCCTCGCTCTACCAATGCCACGGCGATAGATGACGTTGAGCTACACCGGCTCAGCAGCGATGACTTCCAAAACTTTTTGTTGGCCCACCCTGACGCGTCAATCGATGTGATTTGTGAGATTGGCGCGCGCATGCGACAGACCAACATGCTGGTCTCCAAGCGAGTGACCCGCAATATCAACCTGGAGATGGAAGAAAAGGCGACGCTCGGTCAGCGAATCGCTGACAAGGTGGCTTCATTCGGTGGTTCCTGGACTTTTATCATTATCTATCTTGTCTTTCTTACCGGTTGGATGTCGTTCAACACCTTCGTTCTGGTCCGTTATGGGCGAGGGGAGAACGGCGATCAGTTTGATCCCTATCCTTATATCCTGCTCAATCTCATGCTATCGATGACGGCAGCGTTGCAAGCGCCGATCATCATGATGTCGCAGAACCGGGCGGCGGAAAAAGATCGACTCGCGGCCGAGCAAGACTTCAAAGTCAATCTGAAGAGTGAACTGATGCTGGAAGAGTTGATGCGCCGGAGTGCGGCGCGTGACGCTCAGATACAGGAAGTAGTGGATAGGGTGCGCGAGCTGAGAGCTGGGTGAGCCGTTGCGAGATTTGGATTAAAGGGCCTCGTCATTTCTCATATATCATTGGCCATTTCTTATTTAACATTTGGCTCCGGGTTTTGGTTCCAGTCCTTCAGAATGAGAACCAGTTAGGGTCAAAGCTCGATCTGGTTGCGGAAATGGCCAAATGAGAAATGTCCAATGATATATGAGAAATGATCAGGGTTTTTTTGCCGGGCTGCCTGGCATCCTCACTGGCGGTGGTTTTGGTCCACCTGAAGCGGTCTCTTTTCTCGCCAACCGTCCGGTCCTGGTAAGGGCAAGCCGGTGGTCCGAGCCCGTTTGTTGATCCACCGTCACCTTGATGGCGCGAAACGACCCGTCTTGTGCGTTGTTGGTGGGGTTGTAGGCAATGACATACTGCGTGCGCAGATCCCTGATAATCTCGTTGGCGATTTGTGGTAGTTCCGAGATCGACTCAGGGAAGAAAGCTCGGCCGCCAGTCTCGCTGGCCAGCTTGTTGATCAAACCAACCGCTTTCTCCCGCGGGCTCTTTCTGATTAACCCGGCATCCTTATCCAACTCGCTAATGAATCCGATCACAAAGATCTGGACGTCTTCTTCGCGCAACCGGGCGAAGAGCTGGTCCTGTTTGTAAAAGCTGTTCCGATCCTCACCGTCAGTGATGACGATCAAGGCGCGCCGGCGACGATCTCCTTCGTCACCCTTTCTATATTCCGAAACGTGTTCGGCGGAAAGATAAACAGCATCGATGACCGCTGTTTGTCCACCCTCTACATAAAAACTATCGAGGCCATCCATCAACTGGTCCTTGTTAGCGGTGAAATCCTGGACCGTCTCAATCTTGTCGCTACTGATAAACCGCACCAGGAATGTTTCGTCTCCCGCTTTGTTGCTGTTGATGATGGTCTTGCCGGCATCGATCACGCTCTGTAGCTGAGAACGAAGGGAGCCGGAAGTGTCGACCGCCAGGCCATAACTGATCGGCACTTCTTCACGGGTAAAGGTCTCGATCTTCTGGGGGGCTCCGTCTTCGAACACATGAAACTGGTTTTGCGGCACATTATCGATGGGCCGATTATTGCGGTCGATGACCCGCACATGTAATTGAACAAGCTCCGTATTGGTTACTAGCGTGTCGCCCGCCTCGATAGTCTCCGGCGGCGTTGGTGTCGGAGTTGGCTTCAGTTTTGGCGGTGGCGGCGGCTCACCCAAAGTTGGAGCAATTCGGTCGACCGGCTTTTGTGTTTGGTTCGTTGCGGGAGTTGCTGTTGGACTTGGCTTGGGAGTTGCTCCCTGGATCACGCGCGGTCGATCCGTGCCTTGACCGGACGCGAAAACGGATGTCAACACCAGGGCGGACAGAATTAATGCCGACAATACTAAGAAGACGACGCGCGCCCGGGTTGGTTTGGCGATGAGCTTGATGACTTTCATTTCGACGTCAGACCCCTTGAGAAAATAAGGCCTCCCCGCCTATTGTGCAAAACGCCCCGCGAACCCTCAATAGGAACCGGAGCGCCTGGGATAACTGCTTACCGCTTAAAGCGGGGACGGGGCAACAAGCGACGCGACCACTGTGGGTCACTGAGCGCACAGGAGAAAAGATGCTCAACCAGCAGAAGAGCGTTGCCGAGAATCTTCAAATCAACTTCACCGGGCCCCGGTTATGGCGTAGTAGCCTTCCTTTGAGCGAACAAACAGACGCGGGAGTCCTCGCGGCGGAGTGACCTTTACCTTGATCCGGTGCCATTTGCCGTCATTCTGGAACGCATCGGGCTTGTAACCGATCGAATACTGGTGCCGCAATTCCAGGGCAATCTGTTCAAAAATATCGTCCATTTCGGCGGCTGACCGGGGAAAGAAGGCCTTGCCCCCAGATACGCCAGCCAACTCGTCCAGTATACCCTGACCCTCCATCCCCATTGAGCTGCCGGCATCACTACCACTCAGGATACCTATCGCATAAAGCGTCACATCTGATTCTTTTAAGAGTTTTCTGAGTTCATTGAAGGTGTAACGAGAGTCGTTGTCTTGACCGTCACTAATCAGCAAGAGAGCGCGTTTCGGGTGGGCCCCTCGCTGGACCTTTTCCACTCCCAGGTAGCAGGCGTCGTAAAGTGCCGTCTGGTTCTTTGTCTCAACGAACGTCAGTTTATCCAGCACCGAGTTGCCGTCCCGGGTCTTGTCGAGCAGGAGCTGGGCGCGCGAGTTGAAGGCAATAAGGAAATACTCGTCCGAGTCGTGACTGGTTTGGATGAACTTGCTCAGGGCGTCGCGGGCGCGTTTGATTTTGTCGCCACTCATCGAGCCTGAAACGTCAAAAATGACGCCAACCGAGACCGGCGAGTCGTCGTCACTGAAAAACTTGATTTCCTGTGGTTGTTTGTCATCGAAGATCGCAAATGCGTTCTTGCTAAGTCCGGAAACGTACCTGCCGTAGGTGTCAGTCACTGTCACCGTCAGCGTGATGAGATCCGTGTTGGTAATCAACTGAGGGGCGTCGAGCTCCGTACCCATCTTTTTCGGAGGCGGAGTCGGCGTTTGCACCGAGAGTTTGGGTGCCGGGTCTTGTTGCTTGTCAGTTGCAGGTGTCTCCGGTTGCTTTTCGGGCGCTGGCTTGTCCTGTTGCTTGTCGGTGGCTGGTTTTGGCTTCTCCTGGGTCGAATCCTGACCGCTGGCAGCCCAGGCAAAGGTGAGCACGACGAGGAGAGTTAAAGAGAAAATGAGTGCGATCTTAGTGACGGAACGGTTCGGTAAATGCATTTCACCCCCGGCTTGGCTTCGTAGTTGAGTTCTCACTACCGGTCAGGTTCGAAAGGATACAACAACACAGATGCTCGAAGGGGAAGACGTGATGCCCGACACTACTAACTGGAGCTTGAAATCGCTGCGGGGAGACGGCCGCGCTGTTTCGCTTGCTGTGTTGGCAAACTCATTCTAGGACAGGCTGTTTGAGGGTGCAAGAAGCAAACGCAGCCTTTGGAATGCGGGGACTCGTCACCGTCTTGTGATCAAAAATCCTGTCCCAAAGCGGTGACGAGTCCCCGCACTCCAAAGGGCTGGACCGGCGCTCGCTTGCGCCCATCTTTCAGTGAATCCGGGATACCAGCCTTGGCCGTAATGTCCACGGCGCGGAAACCGACGTCGGCGCCGGTCGAGGGATAAAACCAGAATCCATTTACGATCTGAAGCAATTGCCACCAGTGGAGGCGTTTCGGGCTGGTTTTGTTGGCGGACCGATGACATGGGATCCTCTAAAGGTGGTGGGCTAACGAATTGTTCGTTGTGCGCACCGGACGCAAGTTTGTCATTTCAATAGTTTGGGTTTGCAACTTCCGATCGATTGAAGCGTGTATGTTGAGCGGGTTGTCGTAACTTCGGTGCGGCAGCCCCAGTGCAATAGCCCCGGTGCAGTAGCCCGACTGTCAAGGAGGGCTCGACTATGTCAGGTACATCAATCTCGTAGAGAGCCCTCCTTGACAGTCGGGCTACCGCACCGGACCTCTGGCAGGGGGCATGGTATACTCGCAACTCTTCACGGTGCTTGGATAACCTCTAGATTATGGCTGAGTTTATTTGTCGATTAGGAACCCCGGCGGGTGAGGTGGTGACGCGTACAGTGGAAGCTTCAGGAGTACCTGAAGTGAGGGCCCGTTTGGAGCGCGAGGGCTTTCGCGTCTTTCACGTCACACCACCAAAAACTAGCGGTGTTACTGCGCTTACCCGGTTCGGACGCCCGGGAGCTCATCCGCGCGTTAAGGCCAACGATTTCCTGCTCTTCAATCAACAACTAGCCGCTCTCGTACGTGCCGGTATACCCATCCTGCAAGCGATCTCAATGTTGCGCAAGCGAGCGGCGTCGGCGCGGTTGCGGGCCGTGTTGGGTGATGTCGAGGAGCAAATCCGAGGTGGGGCGGCATTGTCGCAAGCGTTTGCCGCCCAGGGAGGAATATTCCCACGCATCTATACTGCCTCGATCCTTGCCGGTGAACGATCAGGGGCCCTCGACGACGTGTTGAGCCGCTACGTTTCCTACATGCGTCGGAACGTCGGCTTGCGTCGAAAGATTCGCGGCGCACTTGCGTATCCAGTCTTCTTGCTGTTTGCCTCCGCTTGCATGGTCACGTTCCTGACTGTTTACGTAGTACCGAGAATGTCAGACTTGTTCACCGGGTTCGGCAATGATCTGCCAACCGTAACTCAAATAGTGGTTGGTTTGTCGCGCTGGATGTCCGCGAATGTTATTTGGTTTGGACCCCTGGTGATCGGCGGCGCCATCCTACTCTTCCTGTGGTCCAGAACTCCCCATGGCAAGTTACAACTCAACGCCTTGTTGCTGAAGATTCCGTTGGCGGGTTCGCTGGCGATTCAGCTCTCGGTCGCCCAGGCCACCCGCTCACTGGCAACCTTGTTGGCCGGTGGCATCACCTTAGTGGAGTCCTGGGAGATCGCTTCCGAATCGATAACCAATCTGGAACTGCGACGCCGCAGTGCCGCGATTCTGCCGATGATTCGCGAAGGCCGGTCATTCACCGAAAGTTTGGAAGCCGCGGGTTGGTTGCCGCCGCTGGCCATTGACATGATTGGTATTGGCGAGCGATCCGGCAGTTTGCGCGAAATGCTGGACGAGGTAGCGGTCTTCTACGACGCCGAGTCTGAAGTCCGGCTGGAACAGTTGACGACCACGCTGGAGCCTGCGATCCTTATCGTAATGGGCGGTGTAGTAGTCACGATCCTGCTCGCCATCTACTTGCCAATCATTCAGTCAATCTCGACCGGCGCCGGAGTCACCGGCCACCAGTGAAGCAAAGCCAGATTTAACTCATGAGCCACGTTCCAGAAAAAGAGAGCACCATTCTCACCACGCCCCTGGTTGGCGGGAACGGCACCAAGAACGGCGAAGAGAATCAACCGCCTGAGATGAAGGCTGCCCGAGAACTGGCGCGCCGCTATCGCTTGCCCTTTGTCGATTTGCTGCCGCCGGATCGCGAATCGCCAATCGACTATCAGTTGTTCGCCGAAGTTCCGGTCGACCTGATGGTGCGACACCAATTTGTTCCGCTCAAACGGGATGAAAAGGGACTGCACATCGCCATGGCGGATCCGACCGACCTGGAACGACTTGATGAGCTTTCCGGTACGCTGCGTTTACGAGTTGTGCCGCACGTGGCCACCGCCGGCGCAATAGAAGTAGTGTTGCGCAAGGGCGACACCACGCAACGAGTGCTGCAAGAAGCGGCCTCCGGTTTTCGCATCTCGTTGGTGCGCGAGACGGAACATGGCGAAGAAGTACTCGATCTCGATCGCTTGGCCACCGACTCCGAGATGTCGCCAATCATTAAACTCGTCGACACCATCATCTATAACGCGATGGAATCGCGCGCCTCAGACATTCACATCGAAACGCGTGACACGGAAGTACAGGTCAAGTATCGAATCGACGGCGCCCTTTACGCGAAGGTCGATCCGATTGACCTTGCCTATCACCAAACCTTGATCTCCCGCATCAAGGTGATGTCGGAGCTTGATATTGCCGAACGCCGCGTGCCGCAGGATGGTCGTTTTCGCGTTCGTTATAAAGGACGCAACGTCGACTTTCGCGTTTCGATTATGCCCACCATTCATGGCGAAGATGCCGTGGTCCGTATCCTCGACAAAGAACAGATCAACGAAGAGTTTCGCAACTTGAATCTCGATGTGGTGGGGTTTGCTGAAGACGATTTAAGGAAGTTTCGTCGTTATATCGCTGAACCCTATGGAATGGTGTTGGTGACGGGTCCCACAGGTTCCGGCAAAACTACTACCCTGTACGCCGCTCTCAACGAGATCCGAAACGAAGAAGACAAGATAGTTACAATCGAAGACCCCGTCGAATATCAACTGCACGGCATTACCCAGATTCCTGTCAACGAAAAGAAAGGGTTAACCTTCGATCGCGGACTGCGCTCGATACTGCGTCACGACCCGGACAAGATCATGGTCGGTGAAATTCGCGATACGGAGACGGCCCAGATTGCCATCCAATCAGCGCTGACCGGACACCTGGTGTTCACGACGGTTCACGCCAACAACGTGATCGACGTGATAGGCCGTTTCTTGAACATGGGAGTCGAGCCGTACAATTTCGTCTCCTCGTTGAATTGCGTGTTGGCGCAACGACTGATCCGGATGCTCTGTCCCTACTGCAAACGGAAGTATCAGCCGGATGATAATGAACTCGCTGAATCAGGTCTGCGCCCGGACGTGCACCGGCAGCGGTCCTTCTATCACAACGTGGGTTGCGATGCGTGCAACCACACCGGATATCGCGGCCGGACTGCAATTCACGAGCTGTTGGATTTGTCGGATAACATTCGGGAAATGATTGTCGAGCGACGGCCCGGGTCCGAGGTACGTCGCGCGGCGGAGGCAGAAGGTTTGACTAGTTTGCGCGAATCGGCCTTGCAGAAAGTGTTTGCCGGAGTTTCCACTCTGCACGAGATCAATCGGGTAACGTTTGTCGAGGAGTTAAGCGCTATTAAGTAAGTCTTAACAGGGATGACATCTCCCTGGCTTAGGCTTTGACAGGCGGAAAATCGGGGCTTTAAGGGAACCGGATTTTCTGCGTCGCGTGTAAGGAAATCAGGGTGCTGGATCTTGCATCTTGAACGCCGCGGCGGCATTATTACGTCGCCAACAAGCTATCCACCTCCCGACGTTGATCGACCATGAGAAACAATATGCGAACTAAAACTTTTATCGCCCTATCCCTGACCTTCTGTTTGCTGCTGCTGCCGCTCACAGCCCTTGCCAAGAAAGGCGAGAAAAACTTCAAGCGGGGCATGGATTTCGAGGCTGCGCAACAGTGGGATAAGGCTGCCCAGGAATTCACCCTGGCAGTCGCTGCAGACCCTTCCAACATGGAGTATCAACTGCACTTCCGCCGCGCGAGTTTTAACGCGTCGCAGGCGTTTATGCAGCAGGGTCGATCTTTGGCGGAGCATGGCGATTTCGTCGGCGCCTATAACGCTTTCCGCAGCGCTTATGGTTACGATGCTGTGAATGAGCTGGCCGTGTCGGAGATGGAGCGAATGTTGCGAATGCAGGCCGTTAAAGAAGGCAAGGCTCATCCCGATGGCATCAAAGCCACTGAGACGCAACAAGACGCCACCTTCACTCCAATTAGTACTCAAGCGGCGGCGTCACAAGATCTCAATGTTCCTCGCACCGAACAGTTGCGAGTCATTACTTACAATGGAGATCTCAAAGCCTTTATTCGTAGTCTTGCCGAGCAACTGAATCTCAACGTCATCTTCGATCGCACTTCCTTCGCGCAGTCGCGCAACATTGATATCAACCTGCGCGATGTCACTACCGCGCAAGCCCTCGATTACATCTTTCTCCAGGAAGGTCTGTTCTTCCAGAAGCTGAGTCGCCGCACAATCCTCGTCGCAGATCAAAGCCGCCGACCTCAGTATCAACAACTGGTGCTGCGGACCTTCTTCTTGTCGAACATGAAGCCGACTGATGCGCGCCAGCTGGTACAACAGGCAATCCCGCCCTCAGTTGGTCGCCCGCAAACCATAGTTGTGCCGGATGATGCAACTAACAGTTTGACGGTTCGCGACACTGCCGAGAACGTCAGACTCATCGGCGATCTGTTACAGAGCATCGATAAAGATCGCGCAGAAGTGGTGATGGACGTCGGCATTTACGAAGTATCGAAGAGCGACTTGTTGCAGTTTGGTAATCAAGTCGGCACGGGTGATTTTAATCTGGGTGGATCGCCGGGCATCGCGTACTTGAGCAATGCTGGTGTTCCGAACGGTGGTTCAGCAGGTGTGAATCTTTCTCAGATTATCGGTGGCTCTCCGACTGCACTCGCTGCTGCTCTGATACTGCCACCGATGGCTTTCCATGCCCTGCGAGATCGAAGCAATACGAAGCTGGTGGCCTCAACCCAGGTGCACGCTTTTAATGGTGAGGAATCGACAGCCCGCATAGGTCAACGGGTGCCGGTGCAAACTGCGCAGGCCTATCCCTTTGGCGTGCAGACTGGAACACCACCGGCCGGCAGTCAGTTTCCCACTGGTGGATTTCCCGTGATCAATTACGAACCCACCGGTCTGACACTCAAGTTCACGCCCCAGGTCTTTCCGAATCTGGATGTGCAAGTGAAGATGAACATCGAGCAGAAGGACGTGCTCGGCGCCAACTCGTTGACGCCAACATTTACCGAACGCACGATGACCGGCACGGCACGGGTGCAAAACAATCGCACCATGATGCTCGCCAGTGTCTCAACCGATATCGAGACTCGCGGACGCCGCGGCATTGCCTTCATTGGCGGACTGCCGGTAATTGGACGACTCTTCACTTCGCCGACGCGCGACCTGCGAACGGTCGATATTGTGATTGCGGTCACGCCGCGAGTGCTGCGTGCTCCCGCGGTCACGCCGCGCGATCTGGAGATGCGTCCCAGTGGTACTTTGCAATCGCCGACTACTGGCTCTCTGGAGGCGATGATTCGTGAAGCTGACCATGACGATCAAATCGCCGCTGCGCGCGTTATTCCGCGTAACACAAATGTTCAGCTGCCGGATGCGCCGATGCAGGCGTCTAGCCAGGCAAACACAGTGGCGCAAACTCAGACGCAGTCACCAGCGCCTGTCGTTACTCCGGCCTCAGTGCAACAGGCAATTGGCAATACATTCGCTGCCACGCAAACTACAGCAGCCACCACTCAGAATCCTGCTAGTCAATCAGCAAAGGCGACCAGCAGTCCTGAGGAGCTACCAAACTACGTACCTGCTCCCAAATCGTTAGTTAGTGATCAAGCCGCCACCCAAGTTGCGGCAGTCAATCCGAGTACAGCCGGAACGCAGAACGCGGTGCTGTCGAGTCAATTGAAGCCAACCGAAACTTCACTCAACACTACCTCGGGGTCAAGAGTGGCGCGTCTGAGTTTTGTGTCGGGAGACGACACAATGAAAATTGGTGAGAAGCGTCGTTTTGCTCTCCAATTAGACTCGGAACTTTCGCTCAGTATGGCGTTGATGGCGTTGCGCTTCGATCCGAAGGTAATGAAAGTGAACGCAATCTCGGCAGGTACGTTGCTGGGTCAGACCGAGGTAGCACCCTCGCTGACGCAGTCAATTGACCCTTCTGGCGTTTGCATGGTTTCTATCTCATCACTTAACGGCAAGCTGGCCATGAAAGGGTCAGGAGTGCTGATCTTTGTCGACGTTGAAGCTGTCGGTCCCGGAGTAGCGTCGCTAATTTTCGATCCCCAGTCGCTGCACCTGGTGGCGACAGACGCGCGCGACGTCGTCTCTGAAGTCACGCCGGGCAGCGCGATAGTGAAGCAGTAGATGTACTGGCGGAAAAATTACAATCTGGCCACGTCTAAACGCGGCGATTCGGAGAGCGAAGTTAATTCTACTGGTCGCCGCGTTACTTTGTGTGTGTCGTCGTCAGCTGGCTTCTCGCTGATTGAACTGGTCTTGACGATCACGGTAATGACGATTCTTACCCTCGGCGTCATTCCCCTCGTCAAAGTCTCGGTGAAGCGGCAGAAAGAGCAACAGTTGCGCGAGACACTCAGGCAGATTCGCAGCGCGATCGATGAGTTCCATCGCGATACGGTGAACATGCAATGTACTGGTACCACTGGTTTGCCAGGGGGTACAACCGGCATCGGCGGCGGAGGCATACAAGGAGGAGGCACCCAAGGGGGTGGGGCTCAATTCGTCGATCCCCGCAGCAGAGTAATGATCAGTGATTGCACCATATTCGGAGTCGATAATCCAGATCGTTATCCGCCCACGCTCGAGACGTTAACCGAAGGAGTGAACGTAATCCCTCGAGCAGGAAGTGGTACCGGTGGTCGCGGATTGCAGAGTACCGGCACTGCATCGACAGATACGTCGTCACAGCTTGATTCGCAGTTGGCGACAAAGAAAAAAGTCTACCTGCGAGCGTTGCCAATCGATCCGATAACGGGCAAGGCGGAGTGGGATCTACGGTCCTGCTATGACGCGGCTGACTCGACTTCCTGGGGCGGAGAAAATGTTTTTGATGTGCGGTCGAAAGCAAAAGGCACGGCCCTCAATGGGGACAAGTACAGTGATTGGTAATAGGTTCGCCCAGACAGTTTGTCGCTACCGCACGGCTGGCTTCACCTTGCTGGAGTTGATGATTGTGATCACCATCATCATCATCCTGGCAGCTATCACTTTGCCGCAATATCAGAAGACGATCATGCATACTCGCGAAGCGGTATTGCGCGACGATCTTTTCAAGATGCGCTCGTTGATCGATCAGTACGCGGCAGACAAGGGAAAGTTACCCCAGTCGCTGGATGATCTGGTTACGTCGGGTTATATGCGTGAGCTGCCGAAAGATCCGATTACGGGCGAGAAGGATTGGGCGACGTCCATGGGAGATGACCCCAACTCCTCTGAAGGTGAGCAGGGACTCACCGAGATACACAGTGCCTCAGCAGAGACTTCCAGCGAGGGCACGCCCTATAGCGAATGGTAGGAGATATTTTAGATTTTTGAGTTTTGATTTTTGATTGTGCCGTGCTGGAGTTGCGGTTTAGATCCACCTACTGATCGCGGTGCTTTGTGGCCTGAGATTGCGGCCAATCAAAAATCTAAAATCAAAAATCAGAACAGTGCCTAATCTCATTTCAAAACTCACCAGCCCCTGGTACCCATCGACTGCAGTGGGCCTGGAACGTGGAGCCGCCTCGGTGGTCCAACTTGAACGTTTGCGCGGTAATCAGTGTACCGTGCGCCGCGCCGCCACCTTCTCGCTCGCCGAAACATTGATACGGCCAAGTTTTACTGAATCCAATATCGAAGATTCGCAGCAGCTGGCGGCCGTGTTGCGGGAATTGGCCACCAGTGCCGGTTTGCTAAAGCAGAAGCGTTGGTCCCTGAGTTTGCCCGAAGCCACTTCACAAACCCTGGTGCTGACACTGGAAACTCAAGTGCAGGGCGGCGAGCTACAGGAAGTATTGACCTGGAAAATGGAGCGCGGATTTGGCGC
>DATFRK010000621.1:0-4550 GCA_035263325.1 Pyrinomonadaceae bacterium
TACCTGGAAGGTTCGTACTCCGAGGTCTATCCGGAAAAAAGCCAGGACGAGGAAGGCCTGCTGCGATTCTTTAAGGAGTTCTCCTTTCCTGGCGGCATTGGTAGCCATTGCACCCCCGAGACTCCGGGCTCAATTCACGAGGGCGGGGAGCTTGGTTACGTCTTGTCGCATGCCTGTGGGGCGGCTTTTGACAATCCAGATTTGATCGTCGCGGCCGTTGTGGGTGATGGCGAGGCGGAAACTGGACCACTGGCAACGTCCTGGCATATCAACAAGTTTCTCAACCCGCTTCGCGATGGCGCCGTCCTGCCGATTCTCAATCTCAACGGTTACAAGATCAACAACCCCACGCTGCTGGCCCGGATCTCGCGCGAAGAGCTGGAAGATCTATTTAAGGGCTACGGCTACACACCGCTGTTTGTCGAAGGGTCTGACGCAGCCACCATGCACCAGGCGATGGCTGCGACGATGGACCATTGCATCAACGCTATCAAAACGACGCAACGAGAGGCGCGAAATTCCGGCACGGCCATCCGGCCACGTTGGCCCATGATTGTGCTGCGCTCACCGAAGGGTTGGACCGCGCCGGCGGAAGTTGATGGTCGAAAGGTAGAAGGGATGTGGCGTTCGCACCAGGTGCCACTCAGCGGCGTAAAGACCAATCCAGCGCATCTTAAACAACTCGAGCAATGGATGCGCAGTTACAAACCGGAAGAGCTTTTTGACGAGCACGGTCGTTTGCTTCCTGAACTCGGCGAATTGACCCCCACCGGCAATCGGCGCATGGGAGCCAACCCGCATGCGAATGGCGGGCTGCTTAAGAAAAGTCTGCGCCTGCCTGACTTTCGAGACTATGCAGCCAAGTTTGACAAGCCGGCGCAGGTTGAAGCCGGAAACACCAAGCCGTTGGGCCAGTTCCTGCGCGATGTAATGAAAATGAACATGGACTCGTTCAGAGTCTTTGGGCCGGATGAAAACACTTCAAACAAACTTGATGCAATCTACGAAGTCAGTAAAAAACTCTGGCTGGCCGAATACTTCCCGGAAGACAGTGATGGCGGCGAGTTATCACCTGACGGCCGGGTTGTGGAAATGCTTAGTGAACATACGCTCGAGGGGATGCTCGAAGGATACCTGCTTACCGGGCGCCATGGCTTCCTTTCAACTTACGAGGCGTTCGCTCACGTTATCGATTCAATGTTCAATCAACATGCCAAGTGGTTGTCGATCTGTCATGAACTTCCCTGGCGTCGGAACATCGCCTCGCTGAATCTGCTGATCACATCAACAGTATGGCGCCAGGATCACAATGGCTTTACTCATCAGGACCCAGGTTTCCTTGATGTCGTGGTAAACAAACGCGCGGAGGTAACCCGCATTTATCTACCGCCTGATGTGAATAGTTTGCTTTCCGTCGCCGATCACTGTCTGCGCAGTGAGAACTACATCAACGTAATCGTCAGCGACAAGCAAATGCATCTTCAGTATCTCGACCTCGATGCCGCGGTCAAGCACTGCATTAAAGGCATCAGCATCTGGTCGCAAGCGAGTAATGACCAGGGGCAGGAGCCTGATGTCGTGATGGCCTGTGCCGGCGACATTCCCACCAAGGAAGCACTGGCTGCCACCGCAATGCTGCGAGCTGAATTTCCCGACTTGAAGATCAGGTTCATCAATGTCGTGGATCTCTTCAAAGTCCAGTCTGACCGCGATCATCCGCATGGTTTGAGCGATCGCGACTTCGACAGTCTGTTCACTATCGACAAGCCGGTCATCTTCAATTTCCACGGTTATCCCTGGTTGATTCATCGACTCACCTATAACCGTAACAATCACCAAAACCTGCATGTTCGCGGTTACAAAGAGCGCGGCAACATCAACACCCCACTGGAACTGGCGATCGAAAACGAGATCGATCGGTTCACGCTGGCTAAGGACGTGATCGACCGGGTGCCCAAACTGCAAGCAATCGGCGCGCACGCTAAAGAAAAGTTTAGCAACATGCAGATCTCCTGCCGGCAGTATGCACACGAATTCGGTATTGATAAGCCCGACATCGAGGAGTGGCGCTGGCCGTTTTGAGAATTGCCAGGTACCGATTGCCAATTGGCTCCGTTCGCTTGAGGAACCGTTGGCAAATAGGAATACATTCTTGTAGGGAGCAGCGATGAAGATCCGATTCTTAGGCGCGGCCGGTGACGTAACTGGGTCCGCGTATCACGTTGTTACGAAGGACGCGAATGTGCTGGTCGATTGTGGTTTTTTCCAGGGCCGAAAAGAAGAAAGTAAAAAGAATCGGCGCCAGAACCAGATCGAGGGCGGCAAGCTCGACGGCGTAGTACTCACTCACGGACACTTGGACCACATCGGCCGTCTGCCATTACTCACTCGTTTTGGCTACAAAGGCCCAATCTTTGCCACTGAGCCTACGCTCGACCTGGCAACCATGGTCCTGAAAGACTCGCTGGGATTACAAAAACAGGATCTAAAACGGCAAAACCAGCAGCGCGCCCGGCAAAAGCTTCCCCCGCTCGAACCACTCTTCGACGAGACGGACGTGCGTAAACTAGGACCACTGGTGCGCCCGGTGAAGTACAAGCGGAGCTTTCAAGTGGCCCCCGGCATTTCCGCTCGACTGGTCGATGCCGGACATGTTATTGGCTCAGCCAGCGTTGAACTCACCGTTAATGAGAACGGTAGCCAAAAGGTCGTGGTCTTCTCCGGCGACCTTGGACCACGCGGTGCGCCTCTCTTGAACGATCCGGAGCCGTTCACTAAGGCTGACGCCGTGATCATAGAATCAACTTACGGCGATCGTAACCATCGTTCATTGCACGAAACTGCCGTCGAAGGGCGAAAAATAATCGCCCAGGCGATCAGAGATAAAGCGAAAGTGCTGGTGCCCGTCTTTGCCATCGGCCGCACCCAATTACTTCTCTATCTCCTGGCAGGCGCGTTCAAGCGTCAGACCTTGCCTCAATTTCCGATTTACGTCGATAGCCCGATGGCTATCGAAGCCACCAACATTTACCGACGAAATAACGAGTTGTTCGATGCCGAAGCGCTGGACATGGTCGGTTCCGGCGAGCTACGTCGTCAATTGGTAGGTGTTCGTCCCTGTGCCAAGTCCGGCGAGTCGAGATCGCTCAACAGTGTCAAAGGACCTTGCTTGATCATGGCGGGGAGCGGAATGTGCAACGGCGGACGAATACTACATCACCTGCGGCACAATTTGCCGATACCCGAGACGGCGGTGTTGATGGTTGGCTTCCAATCACAGGGAACTCTGGGGCGGAAGCTGGTGGATGGCGCGAAATCAATCAGGATGTTTGGCGAAGAAGTGCCGGTGCGGGCGTCGATTCACACGATGGGTGGCTTCAGTGCTCATGCCGATCAGGCGAACCTGCTCGACTGGTTCAGTATGGTCGCGCCGTCAAAACCGCGAACGATCATTACGCATGGTGAGGACCGGGCGCGCACCGTGTTCAGTGATCTGATTCAGAAACGATTCGGACTGCAGAGTGAGTGTCCCCAACTGGGAGAAGAGATTGAAATTTAAGAGCTTTTCTTTTGGTTTAGTACTTCTTATTAGATCTCAGAGCTCAAAGAGAGGAAGAGGACTATGAGCACAGCTGATGTCACAGAGAGAAACAGCACGGTGCACCTGGATAATGAAGAGGAGGTCAAGAAGGTCCTGGTCGACTCGGTACTCGGACTATGGGACGTTGTCAATAACCTGACCCGCCTGAAGCCGTCGCGCAAAGATCGTTATCGCGTCACCATTTTTGGCTCCGCTAGGGCAAAACCTGGCACAGTCGCCTACGAAGAAACAAAGCGTGCTGCCGAGATGCTTTCGAAAATTGGCTGCGACATCGTAACCGGTGGTGGGCCAGGTTTAATGCAGGCGGCAAATGCTGGTGTTGAGGCCGGCGGACAAGCTGCTTCAATGGGCATCCGAGTCGATCTTCCTTTCGAACAAGAAGTGAATCCTTTTGTCGGCCTTGCCTTCGAACACCGCACCTTTTTCACCCGGCTACATCACTTTGTGCTCGCTTCTGACGCATTCATCGTGGCGCCCGGAGGCATTGGCACCGTGCTCGAGTTGATGCTGATCTGGCAGTTGCTGCAGGTGCGACATCTCGAACAAACGCCCTTGATCCTCGTAGGAAAGATGTGGCCCGGCTTAGTTAATTGGGTTCGTGATTCGATGTTGGGGTTCGAGACACCACTGATCAACGCGCAGGACGTAGATATTCCGGTATGTGTGGCTAACGCAGATGAAGCGGTCGCGGTAATTCGTGAACATCGCGTCGGTTGGCTCGCGAAGAACAGTCTCAAGACTCAGCCAGCCGCTGGCTGACGTCGACAACTAGAGCTGCGTAGGGGGTAGATCCAATTTCCGTTTAATTACTACCGCGGTGAGATCGTCTTGTTGTTTCGTTCCTTTGCAGAAGGTTTCCACTGCCGTGCGTAAGCGGGCGATAACTTCCTGGGCTGAGTAATCGCGCGACTCCCGGATGACGTTTTCCAGGCGGGCCATGCCAAATTGT
>DATFRK010000622.1:0-6788 GCA_035263325.1 Pyrinomonadaceae bacterium
CCGGTACTGGCGCTCAGACCCGTATTTCTAGCCCCAACAAAACCGCGATTCTCCTGGCGAATCAGTCTCATTCGCGGTTCGAGACCTGCGACTCGCGTCGCTGTGTCGTCCGTCGAACCATCATCGACAACGATCAATTCCCAGTCTTGAAAGGTTTGGGCCTGCACGCTTCTAATTGCCCGCTCAATTGTGTCAGCGCGGTTATAGGTGGGCATTACGATGGATACCAACGGCATGAAATTCGTCTCCTACGGATCGTTGATGTTAGAACTATGGCTCGTCAGGGACTGAGGCTACGGGTTCATCAGTTCTTTCGCGCGTCGCAAAACGCGATAGGCTTGGTACTTGGCCGAGTCGCGCAAGCGCGAGCGACCAAAGGGGGTCGGCTCCAGGCCGAAGCGGCGCAGGCGAACATTAACATCATTCACCATACTCCAGCGTTCCGAAGTCGGGGTGCGGAAAGTAATGCTGAAAGAGATTGAAACCTGATCGCCGTTTTGCACCCAATGTGGCGTCATCACCGGAAAGTGCAGACCGACACCAGGCGTAAGGTCAAACACCTGGGCCTTTGTTTCGTACTCATCCTTGAATGTGAGTTTGTAATTGCCGTCAGAGGCCATGAACTCTTCGCGTTCCTTCGGCGAGACAATCGACGGATCGGTACCATCAAACATATGAACTGTCTTCCGTCCCTTAACTTGCAACAGGAAATTGTATTCCGGATCCATGTGATAGGGCGTAACCGCACTGGGCGAAGAAACGAAGATGAATCCTTCGCGCTTGCACATCCCGGGCTCTAACGGTTCGGACAGATCTTGTATTTCATCGAGGCAGTGGTCCAACAGTTCGCGGTAAAGCGGATCGTTCTCGACTTGCTTGATAACCATCCACGACTTGCACTCCTCGATCTGCCGAATTGTTTCCTCCGTTGACAATCCGGTTTGTGGTCCATCGTAGAGGCCGTGATTGACGGGCAGGTCGGCGGCCTGGTATTTGACATTTTGCGCCGGCAAGCGCTTGGCCAGGCCAACTAATTGTTCGAGGGTGAAAAGTGGGTGATCCGCGAGGCGATGTTGAATCGTGAATGGATGACGATTGAACCCTCCCCGAAAGATTTCCTGGTCTATTGCTAATAAACTCGAACCATTCAAATTCACTGGAGTGGGAGGCCTTTCTTGACTCATAAACAAAGTGTCCTTCATTAGAACTCAATCCGACAAGCATGGCCTGTCAGTTAGTGGCGAGGAGTTCTGGGCCCCTCAACACTCGGTAGTATCGAGCTCCAAGAGTTTTGATACTACGGATCTGCCCGGTTTTCCTAAAAAACCGCGAAAACCGTCCCTTTTCGGCATTCGGCCGGCGATTTGTTAGGGGATGCTAGCATTACGTCCTTGCTCCTCCAAGCTAGTGGGGCAACAGAAATGCTTGCTCAGGGCAAGATCCTGTGGCAGCATCAACCCGCAGCGCACCTCTCCCGGTTGCGCTTAGCAGGCTAGGAGCCGCAAAAAGTTCGCCCAGGTACAGCCCACACGTTAAACGGAAGTTCTACTCGAGAAATCTCACCCAATGCCCCTCTTACTCCCAAACATCTATGTCCCCCGAAACAGATCTACACTCCCGACTTAGTCAACGACATCTCCCTGCCCTCGATGGCATGCGCGCCGTGGCCGTGTTCCTGGTGATCTTCTATCACTTCGGCTTTTTTCATGTACCGGGCGGCGATGGAGTGATCATCTTCTTTGTATTGAGTGGTTTCCTGATCACCTGGTTACTGCTACAGGAGGAGGATAAGAACGGCGCTATCTCACTGTCCGGATTCTACCGGCGACGCTTGCTGCGCATCTTTCCCGCCTTCGATACTTACTGGTTGGTAATAATCATTGTTTTGTACGGTACCCACAAGCACGTACCCTGGGGTAATGCCTTCAGTGCTTTGTTCTACGTCAGCGATTACTACAACGCCAGCCAGGGCGACCCGAACTCAGCCTTCAGTCATACCTGGTCACTGGCGATAGAAGAGCAGTTCTACCTCCTGTGGCCGTTGGTCTTCTCCCGCTTTCATCACAATCTACGGGCCATGACCAAGTTCCTGGCCGGGCTGATCCTGACAGTGTGGATCTACCGGATCATCTTATGCGTCCTGAAAGTAGATCAGGGATGGATCTATGCTGCATTCGATACACGAATGGACCACCTGGCGGTCGGCTGTTTACTGGCGGTGTTGCTTAAGAGATCTGCCTGGCAGCCGTTTTGGAATTCTGTTTGCGCCCATCCGCTACTACCACTAATCACGATCGGACTCCTCCTCATTTCAATCTATGACGGTGGCTTGCTGCTCCGACGCTACCGCGATGTCGTGGGATTCGCAGTCGAGCCAGTGTTGATCGCGGTGCTATTGGTGCAGTTGATTGCCTTTTCAGCGGTTGGTATATGGCGCTGGCTTGAATGGCCATTATTTCGCTTTCTCGGCCGCATCTCCTACTCCCTCTACCTGTATCAGCAGTTAACCCTCTTTTCCATTCGCAAGCGTCTAGAAGGTCAACCCGTTTTTGTGCAGCTGATCCTGGCAGTCCTGGGAACTACGGTCGTGGCCAGTCTCTCCTATTTTGTGATCGAGCAACCGTTTCTAAAGTTGAAACGTCAACGCGACCCAGCCGCTCGCTTGGATCCGGTTAACGCTTAAGAGATACTCTCCAAACTCCGACAGCACCTTGTCTCACGGAAAAACTGTCCGAAAAAAGACGAAGCGGAATCATGTCGATCGCCAAAACCATCGCCAAGACTGTGTTACACGATCTTGGCGCTATTCAAGGCTTTCGACTGCTCCACAAGTCTGATATTCGCATCCTGATGTACCACCGGTTCCCGCCCGGTAAGAGCGACGGGTTGACGCAACAGTGTGAACTCATCAGGCGTTATTACAATCCAATTTCGTTACAGGCAATCGCTGAGTATCTTCGTGAAGGCAAGCCGCTGCCACCAAACCCGGTGGCGATAACCATCGATGATGGGTACCGCGACTTCCTCGACGCCCAGGCAATCCTTCGTAAATTCGATATTCCTGCGACCGTTTTTCTGGTAACTGATTTTCTAGATGGAAGACTGTGGCTTTGGTTTGACAAGCTCAAGTACGCGCTGCAACAAACAAAACAAAACAGCCTGACCATCGATCTTCCCGCGAGTGCAAGTTTCACACTCTCCCTCAACAGCGATTCGGACCGCCGGGCAGCGCGGGAAAAGATCGGAAGCTTAATGAAAGGTCTGGAGAACTCCCAACGAATCAGTAGCTGTGAACAGATTGTTGACCAGTTGAAAGTTGAGTTACCGGCTTCACCGCCCGAGGAATTCGCGCCCCTCACCTGGGATGAGGTACGGTCACTCGCCAACGAGAGAGTTGAGTTTGGCCCACACACTAAGACGCATCCGATCCTTTCCCAGATAGTGCAGCCCGAACTGCTGGCAGAGGAGATTCTCGGGAGCAAGAGGCGTATCGAAGAAGAATTAAAAACGCCGGCTATTCATTTCTGCTATCCCAACGGCAGAAGATCTGATCTCAATGATTCGACGCTCAAGTTAGTCGAGGATGGCGGCTGTCACTCGGCAGTGACTACTGAGCGCGGGATGAACAACGCGCAGACGAATCCTTTCCTATTGCGCCGCCTGGGGGTGGAGCCCTCTGTTCCGCTGCAGTATTTTGCGGAACTGCTGGCAGGAGTGCGGAGTGAGTAGTGTCGAGCACAGAGCAACGCGGTCACGACTGAATCAGTTCAACCAGCATCTTGGTGCGTAGCAGAAGAAAAGCGATGGGCCGCCCGGCGAACGCCACCGCCGGCGTGGGCGGCACTGTTAGCACCGCTCCCGCTTGCCGTAGCTCATCGATCGAGTTGTTGATCTGATCCGTCTCAAATGCCTGGTGATACATTTTAATGCCGCGCTTCAGGAAAGAAAGAACCGGTGACTTCTCCCCCGCGGGTTCCAACAGTTCAATGCGCATCCCACCTTGGACCATGAAACAACCGCGGATCCTTTGCATTGGGTCGACGAACACTTCGCCCTCATCAAGGTAGCCGAGCAGTCGATGCGCCTTTTGCTCTACTTCAATACTTTGGCAAGCGAGGCCCACGTGGTGAAAGCGGAGATCCATTGACTTACTCCCTTCAAAAAAGGTGGTAGGACGACTAAGGCTCACTGAGTCAAAGCGCGTGCTGATGCGGTAGTTAGCTGGTGTACGGATGCTCAGGATCGTAGAGGTACGCGGCGTCCGCGTCGACCATGTTCCAGAAAATAGCTGGTGAGCCAATCAACTTTTCCTGGGGATCAAAGAGAAATATTGGCGCCCCCCCTCGTTGACGAAAACCGCTCGAAAGCAGGGCAAGCTCCGAAAACAAAGTAGACGCTGCTGCGATTATCTCGCAGGTTTCCGGATCGTGGGCAGCCGCTTCTGCGGCTAAGCGATACGCAATGTTCCATTCATCCTGCTTGGTTGAATGCAAACGAATGTCAGCAATTCGCGTTTGCCCGCCAACGCGACTGAGCAAGAAGTATCCGTGAATTCTTTTGCTTTTGCGGATCAGAAAGCTTGATACCACAGCGCTTGGTGAGCGAAGCCAATAGTTTAAATATTCCGCGTTCCGCCAGGGAGTTGGATGCCCGTTTTGACAACCGGTCACCAGCTCGCCGTCCACGAATGAATTGATCGGCTCAGCTGACCAGTCTTTGGGAATCGAAGCAGGCATCGTCGAGTGACTCCAGAAAGTATTTCTGAGCAAGCGGGCTGCGTCTCTACTGATGCCCTCGGACGGACGAGTACGATACTGTTTCCAGGGCCGGACAATCTTCACAAAGAAACTGACTTCTCCAGCGGGTTGAAAGCCCATCTTAGGAACTACTGCCCGCGTATCTTCCGACCCGCCCACCACAATGGTCGCTTCCGTCATCGTCATGAGTTTTCTTTTGAGAAGAAAGCCCGCGCCCGGAAGTTTTCGGTCACTTACCCAATCAACAAAGAGATTGCAGGTTACTGACTTATCAGCGCAGATGAGATTGATGGGCCAGATGCCACAGTGGGCGAGAATTTCCTCACCGCTCTTGAGAACGTATCCTCGTGAACCCGGCCAACGTGGACCAGGTTCAAAGTACTTCCAGTACAATAACTTTTGGTCTACAAAAGGAGCTTCAGGACCAGCTTTGAAGGCCGTTAGCATCAATGCCGACACTGCCGGCAAATCCTCGGGAACAGTAGAGTGAAATTCCAAAGGCATTTTGACAAGTCTAGGCCGGTCGTTTCGCGGTCAGATAGTCAAGCACGGCCTGGTACGAGACAAAATGCTCTATATCCTCGGGATCAATCTGAATTGCAAACTCTTCTTCGACCACGCTCACTAAAGTGACGCTGGCCAGTGAGTCCCAATCTTCAAAGGCAGTGGTCGACGACGTCGGAATATCAGCCGTAGGCATTTGCGGGAACACCGCAGAGAAGCATTTTATTAAGCGGGCGTTTATCTCGTTCATTCTCTAACCTCTCGGACGCGATGAAAAAGCTTTGGACAAACTTCAGCGAAGTTATCCTTGGAGATTTCGGGGCTTGGTGGAGGCTGGTGCTTGAGAATGCCACGAAGAAATGAACCAAGCGGGCTATTCTTGGGAGTTTGAAGGTAGTCAAAGGATATAACATTGCAGTCAAGATTATCGAATAAAAACTTCAAACACTGGTGCTCGATCCGTCGCGCGAAAGCCCGACAACTCATTACCCAGGAATCCACCGCCAACACTTTACCGTTTCTCCGGCCGGTTAGGACAGCAATTTTCCCCAACGCCCCAAACCGATCCTTGTAGCTAGCGGTCAAAAGAAAAGTATCATTCTTGGCCAGGTGCTGCTGCCAGGTGGAGTCGCTGTAGCGTCGGCCATTTAGATTGAACTGATTCGTCTTGTTAAGCAATTCCAGGGCCCGCGTGTCGTCAACATCCTTCTGCAAACTAAAGGTTATCTCGGCATCAGCTTGCTCCAGCAGTGCCTCGGAGAATCCCGCGGCATCGTTAGAGGCTGTGCGTAACTTCGCTCCAGCTTTAATACTCTCAAGACGTATCTGATCTTCTTCGGAAATTTTACTACGCCCAAATAAGTCTCTCAGGTCAACCAGAAACTGAAATTGGGCCGCTGGATCCTGACGCGGAAAGCGCAAGCAGGTTACCTGGGGATGTGCTGTCTGGACCTCAGCCAACTCGAGCGCATCATCATCGACAAAGACAACGCTGTCTGGACCAACGTTCCACGTCGCAATAACTCTTTCCACTGCCTGGGCTTTTGATCCCCAGCTCACTTCAAAAGGAAAAACACGATCCAGAGGCAGTATGAGATCCTCGCGCTGGGCCAATTCCTCAACTATCCCTGGATCATTCTTACTCGCTGCAGCAATTAGGACTCCCTCTTCGGCCAAAGTTTTCAATAGCTGTTGGTAGAGTCCATTACCCTGCGAGTGATGATCGAGGTCCCAGGAAATCTCAGACACGCCGGCCTCGCCGATTATTCCGCTCCACAATGTGTTATCGAGGTCGGTAATCAAGCCTTTCTTGGGCGGGGGGTTCTCGATCAGGCGAGCCAGGTTCTCAGCCACGCTCGAGGCGTGCGCTAACGAGTAGGGAAAGCCCGCCAGCCATTCAGACTTAACGTCGCGTCGCTGAGCAAGAGGCGAGAGCTGGAGCAAACGCTGCTCATTTACGACGCGGACTCGCTGTAGCGCTGCTAACCCAAGCGCAAAAGAAGTCAATTCTTCTTTAAGTGCAAACTC
>DATFRK010000623.1:0-11197 GCA_035263325.1 Pyrinomonadaceae bacterium
TCGCCATCACTGACGTGAAATTCGACCATCCAATTTTTGAAGTGTTTCGCGAAAGTGGCCGGCTCGCAACGCTCCATGTAACTGGCTATTTCCGGTCTGAACCAATAGCCAACGCCAGCGTGCTCGCGCGTTTTGAGGATGGCAGCCCGGTGCTGATCGAGGCCCATATCGGCAAAGGGCGAGTGTTACTTTTTACCTCTTCCCTGGGCGCCAGTTGGAACGACTTTCCCTTGACGCCGTTGTACCTGCCGTTTGTCCACCAGATGGTTACCTACGCCGGCGCGCGCGAGGAGAACGCCTGGTACACATTGGGCCAAACATTTACCGTCAGGAAAGAACCGGCTGGCCCGCCTCCAGCTGTCGATACTCCAACCGGCGCCCGATTGAATGAATCGCGCACGACGCCAAATGGAGATCTCCTGGTCACCGGGATCGAGCCTGGCTTTTACCGTTTGCGCTACGCCGCCGGCCCAGACTTCGCTGCCGTAGACACAGATGGAAACGAGGGAGATTTCACCAAGATAAACTTTCCCGAGTTTATCGCAGGAGTTTCGGGGGGAGCCGGAAGTGCTGAAGCTGCCGACGCTGCTAATCGTCTAACCAACGAAGAGTTGGAAGGACGCCAAAAAGTCTGGTGGTCATTGTTGTTGGTGGCCCTACTACTCTTGGTCGCGGAGTCGTTGATCGCGCGCCGCACAAAGATGGCTAAGTTGGTGGGCTGAGGAGTATTCTGGAGTAACACCCATGAATCGTGACACAAATATTTTGCAAGATTTACTTCGTCGAGCCCGAATGCGCCGGCGCTTGTTGCTTTCGTTACGTGGAGTGGCAATCTGTCTTTGCGTCATTGCCGGAGTAATACTGTTAACTGGTTGGCTGGTCCACCGCTACCGTTACAACGGAGGCGCTGTCGTTGCCCTGAGAATTGGCGCGTTACTGACTTGCCTGGTCACGATCTACTTTGCCCTGGTCCACCCGCTACTCAGAAAAATCAGCGATTCGCGGATTGCTCGTCTAATTGAAGAACGATCACCAGGTACGGATGACCGCCTGGTGACCGCGGTCGAATATACTAACGATGATCGTAAGATCTCGCCGGCCCTGGTCAGCCGCCTGCAAGCAGACGCCAGTCACTTGTCGGCGCACATTGATCTGGGAAATGTGATCCGGCGATCACGTTTGCTGTTTTACGGTACTGCGGCGTTGGCGAGCCTGTTGATCTTTGCCGCCGTGCTGAAGTGGGGTCCGCGCGAAATTTCCCAGGGTGTTTCCCAGCTTGTGACTCCTACAACGTTGGCTGCCTCAACCAACGCACTCAGTATCAAAGTTAGACCAGGTAGCGCGCGCGTGCCCAAGGGTTCTGATCAG
Source organism: Pyrinomonadaceae bacterium (assembly GCA_035263325.1). Classification (GTDB taxonomy): domain Bacteria; phylum Acidobacteriota; class Blastocatellia; order Pyrinomonadales; family Pyrinomonadaceae; genus PSRF01. The sequence goes on from DATFRK010000623.1 coordinate 1,369, forward strand.
GATCTCATCGCCACTCTGGTTAACTTCGACTCCCAGCTGGTGACTGTCTATTCCCGGCCGCTTGGGTCGAAGAACGACTGGCAGGGACAGGCCATGGAGCCGGCCAAGGCCAAGAGTGACTTTCGTCTTTCGCTCTTTAACATCCAGGACTCGATTGAATACTTCGTGGAGTCAAACACTATTCGCTCCGAAGTCTTCAAGCTCAACGTTGTCGATCTACCCTTCGTCAAGCAACTTGACCTGGTGTTGGCCTTTCCCTCGTTCACGCACTTGCCGGCTAAGACAATCGAAGACGGCGGCGATATCGCTGCCCTCAAAGGAACCGTCGCCACCGTAACTGCGCATCTTTCGGGCAAGGTACGCGGTGCCCGTATTGTCTTTACTGATGGTAAGAAGATCGAGATGCGTCAGCAGGGCGCTGATTTCGTCGGTGAATTAACGGTAGCGGGCGATACCAGTTATTACATCGAACTGGTCAGTGTGGACGGTGAGAGTTATCGAGGCTCAAACGAATACGATATTTCACTGCTCGAAGACCAGCCGCCGACGGTCTCGTTCGACCGGCCAGGACGCGACAAGAAGGCCACTAATCTTGAAGAAGTGTTTACGCAAGCGCACGCCGAAGATGACTTCGGGGTCGTATCGATGGATCTGCATTTCTCTGTCAATGGCGGTGAGGAAAAGAAAGTAAATCTGCAGGAGCTTACCCGCGAATCAGCCAGGACATTGATCGGAGCCCACACCTTTTTCCTGGAAGAGTTTAATCTCAAACCTGGCGATTTCATCTCCTATTACGCCAAAGCACGCGACGCCAATAACGAAGTAAGCAGCGATATTTACTTCATCGAAATCAAGCCGTTTGAAATGGAGTACCGGCAAGCGCAACAGCAAGGCGGCGGCCAGGGCCAGGGAGGTGACCAGGACCAAAACGCCTTGTCGCGGCGGCAGAAAGATTTGATCGCGGCCACGCACCGTCTAATTCGCGAAGGCGAAAAGTACACGCCTCAGGAGCGCAAAGATGGGTACGAGGCAGTCGCTACCGGCCAGGAGAAGTTGCGCACTGATACGTTGGAGTTCATCGATCGGATGGGACGGCGCCTGGGAGAGGAGGCCCAGGGTCAAAAGCAAGTGACCGAGATGGCCGAAGACCTGCAACAGGCTGCAAAAGAAATGGAGTCAGCGCCACCGCCGCTAAGAAAAGAGGCTGGTAAGGATGCACTGCCACCAGAGCAGCGGGCGTTACAAAAACTGCTCGCTGCCGATGCGATCTTCCGTGAGATCCAGGTCGCGTTTGGCAATCAGAGCAGCAGTGGCAGTAGCAGCGGTGGCGAGCGACAGCAACAGGAACTGGCCGGCCTGTTTGAGCTCGAGCTCGACAAGATGAAGAACCAGTATGAGACGCTGCAACGCGCCCAACGACAACAGACTGAGCGAGCCAAAACGGATGCCGAACGTAAACTGGAAGAATTGGCCCGTCGCCAGGAGCAGGCGCTTGAGGAACAGCGTCGTCGTCAACAAGGGGCTCGCAATCAATCTGGTGGCGGCGGAAATCAACGACAACAGCAGGAGCTGATTGATGAGACGCGGAATGCCGCGCGTGAATTGGAACGCCTGTCACGTGAACGTCGTGATCCACAGATGCAGGAGTTGAGTCGCCAACTCAATCAGACGGCAGACGAAATGCAGAAAGCGCAAGCTGCCTCAAGAACTAATTCTGGAGAAGCAATTGCCCAGAACGAACGGGCCTTGGACCGATTGCGTCAGGCCCAGGAGCGACTGCAACAAACCAGTGGTTCGAGTGGCGGACAAAGGAGTGGTCAGGCAGGGCAGTCCGGACAACAGCAGCAGATCAGCGAGTTGCGCCAACGTGCAGCGCAAGCCGCCGCGCGTCAGCGTGAAATTGCTAAAGACATGGAGAATCTCTCCCGGCGTGGAGGGCAGAACGCGCAGGATGAGAATTCAAAGAAAACTCGCGAACAACTGGCTGAACGAAAAGATACACTCGCCGACAGCGTCAACAGTTTGCAGCAAGACATTGATGAGACGGCCCGAGCAATGGGTTCCGGCCAGCCGCGCGCTGCCCGCCAGCTCAAGGACGCCGCCGATTCGTTGTCGCGCAATCGCGTTGCCGATCGAATTCGCGAAGGCAAACAGGCCCTTAACGGCGGCCAGCAGGGAGGTTCGCGTACCGATGAACGCGCGCTTGAACGGAGCTTGAACGACGTCTCAGAACGCTTACAGTCAGCCGAACAGAACGCTCGCAACGCCAATGGGACAGGAGCCGAGGAAGCTCTCGATCGCACCAGGCAACTGGCGGACAATCTCGATTCACTACGGCGCCGCCTCGATGAGAACGCCAATCGTCGCAACGGCAATCAGCAGAATGGTCAACAACAGAGCCAGGGACAAGGTAAACAACAAGGACAACAAAACGGTCAAGGACAACAGCAAGGTCAGAGCGGTCAACAAGGATCCCGAGGTTCAGAAAACCAACAACAAAGTGGCTCGCCAAGTGGCGGACCTCAATCCGGCGACCCCGGTGGCCGGCAGCGTGGAGGCTTCGATCCGTCTGGTCAGGTAGGCGGCGACTGGGGTGATAACCGTCAACTACCAGCTGAGTTGCGTGAGCGCCTTCGTGAGGCCCAGGACTTACGCCGTGAATGGGGCGGCACCGCGACTGGACCAGTGCGTCAACTCGACGAGGTCATCGATCGATTAAGACGCCTCGCGGATGGACACATGGAAGGTGACGCGGCAACTGCAGCGTTGTTGAAGGCTGATGTCGTTGAACCACTGCGGCAACTGGAGTTGGAGCTAAGCAAGCAAGTCCAGCTGCAGGGGGCTAAGACAAATCTGCGGTTGCGAGATGAAGGCGCCGCTCCGGAAAAGTATCGCAAGGCAGTGGAGGAATATTATCGCAGGTTGTCGGGAGCGAAACCTAAGCAGTAAGGAATCATTAGTCGTATATCGGCAGCAGCAGTCATTGCTCAAATATCGTTTGACATTTCTCATTTGACATTTGCGCTTGGGTCTTTGGTCTTGGCCCTTTGAACTTGAGCTTTGCGTGAGCTTGGATTTAAGACCTCAAGATCTCAGATCTCATGGAAAAGGGAGTGAGATCTGAGATCGTTAAATTTGAGATCTCAACGAAGGCAACGCCAAGGGCCAGGGCCAAAGACCAGGCAGAGACCAAAGACCATCGCGAAGAACGAAAACCAAAATGACAAATGATAAACGTCAAATGAGATATGAGAAATAAATAGCACATGAAAGCTCTACTCAAACTAACTGTCCCGATCCTCCTGATCTCATTCTTGCTCATGCCGACCCTGGGGCAGCGGCCGTTTGACGACTTTCAAAACTTCCGCCAGCGTCAACGCGAACCAGTCTCACCCTCGGGACCATCATTTGGCGAGTACACCTTTATTCGCACCATCTACGACTCCCCTTTTCGCGGTTATGGTCGCCGCGGTGGCGGTACCTGGACCACGGACTTTCCCGAAGCGGATAACAACTTTATCGTTGGCCTGCGTGAGTGGGCCGGAACAAACCTTAAGATTGCGCCGCGTCCGGAACAGATCGCGATCATGGACGATCGCATCTTTGACTATCCCCTGATCTATTTTGTCGAACCCGGCTTCCTGGAATTGTCGGACGAGCAGGCTGCGCGTTTGCGTGAGTACGTCGCCCGTGGTGGCTTTATGTTCTTCGACGACTTCTGGGGTGTTTACGAGTGGGAGAATCTCGAGACACAACTTCGCAAGGTTTGGCCCGAAGGTGATCACGTTCCAAAGGACTTGCCGCTATCTCATCCCATCTTCCATTCCTATCTCGATGTAGAGGAAGTGGTGCAGGTGCCTAATATTTATAACGCCATGCGCGGTGAAACGTCGGAAAAAGGTGGCATTGTGCCGCACTACATGGGCGTGGAAGATAAGAATGGCCGCATCGTTACCTTCATCTCCTTCAACTGCGACCTTGGTGACGCCTGGGAGTGGATCAATGATTCACGCTATCCAGCTAAGTACGGCTTACCTGCTTACAAGTTAGGCATCAACGTCGTCATCTACGCGATGAGTCATTAATACTTTCGGGAACTACAACACTTCATCGTCACTACTTGCCGGTCCATCTCTGCTAACAAATATTGCCGCGTCTGGCTCGGAGTAATAGAAGATCTTGCCTGTCGCACCGAGGCCCACCGCTGACTCAGGATCCGCATTGAGCTTGAACGTCGCACCCGCTCTTTCCGGCAGGTCCACTAAGGTAATAGTAAACATGTAACCACGAATGTGTGGCCTCTCGACGTTGAACCGCTTATCCAACAACCCTTCGGCAAACAATTGCTCAAACGTCCCATAGTGACCCTTGTGGTCAATGACATATTTTGCCTCGGCCAGCTTAATCGTATTGACGGCAGCCACCGCGGCCGCTTCATTCGCCTTTCGGACGCTGCTTTGATACGTCGGGATCGCAATGCCGGCCAAGACTCCAATGATGGCAATCACTATGAGCAACTCAATCATAGTGAAGCCTCGTGCTGCTGGTCTATTCTCCCGTGGTTTCATGGCTCAATCCTCCACACAGTTCACGAATTCAGAGGATCTCTGTTCCAAAAATCTCACCTGTGAAGGCCATTGCCTCAGAAGTCGAAAATACCACCAACGGCAGTTGGTGGATTGTTCAGGTCCAGCTTATTTGCGGAAAAGGTCAATAAAGGCAGGACAAGAAGTATCCACCAACTGCCGTTGGTGGAATTTCGGTTGTGAGTGGCACAGCTTGTAGAAAGGACTTGAAGTATCCACCAACTGCCGTTGGTGGTATTTTGAATTTTGGGCTTGTCGGCCGTCGCCCATGGGGTCCCGTGATAGTCTCGACCGCGTGTGGTCTCGCAAACGTTGCAGGGCGTGACCAACGTGGCAACTGGAGACACTGACCAGTTACGCGCTGCGCTTGAAGAACTTGAGGCGGCCACGCTGAGTGACTTTCGGTTCTTCCGTCGTCTTGATTTGCCCGCGCAGCAGTTCCACTTGTTGGCGCACAACTTCGTCCATTGACACTTTTCTCTCTTGCGTCATCCAGTGCACCGTCGCCGAAAGTAGCAACTCCTTCAAGTACGCGAAAGAGAAACCTTCCGTCGCCGCAACGACGTGATCGACCCCGCTGCTGCTCAGCTTCATTTCCGGCTGTAGCTCTTTGTTCCAGGCAACCACATAGCTTTCGCGCTCTACGTTCTGCGGCAGCTGGAAGTGATACTTGCGATCAAAACGGCTCGGACGATCGAGGATCGCCGCGTCCAGCTTGTCCGGGTGATTGGTCGTAGCGATTACTGCCACTCCCGCGTTTGAGCCAAAACCGTCGAGCTCATTGAGGAAAAAGGCACGGTTTTCATCATTGATCATTGCATCGAGATCTTCGAGCACTACTACACAGGGTGCGCTCAGACGCGCCTGCTTGAAAACTTCGGCCATGCTTTCCTGGTCGGTGCCGCAATCTGATTTGAAGCTACGCACGTAGATGCACGGCTTGCCCAGCTCGTTGATTAGCGCCTTGATCGTGTGGGTCTTGCCGTTGCCTGGGGGACCGATGAATACAGCCCCACGTTTCCAGGGAATTTGATAGCGTTCGTAGACTTCGCGCGATGCAAAGAACTGCGAGAAGTCTCGGCGGATCTCCTCTCTTAGCGACTCCTCCAGGACCAGGTTGTCAAAAGTTGCGCTTTTGATCGAATCAAACAGATCTTTGTTCTTTTCGAAGTAGCCATCCTGGTAGACGAGTATTTCGCCGCGCACTTCGCCAGACCATTCACACACGGCGTCAAAGAAGTCCTCCGCGAGCTGGCGATCATCGGCAACGATCCAATGATGCCGGACCCGATAATAACCAACGGCCCAGGTAAGCAGCAGTACTTCGAGCAGTTTGCCGCGCCAGAGGATGTTGAGCCAGGAATTTTGCAGGCGTTGCTTTTGCTTCTTGCCGCGTCCTTCCCACTCGGTGCGCACGTGGTTGAAGATGAAACGCTCTTCGATCACGGCACACTTCTCGGCGCGCACGAATCCGTCGAGGTCAAAGTACCATGTCTGACCTTCGAGAATTGATTTGTCCACGTAGAGCTCCGCCAGTTCCCTGGAGACGTGATAAGCAATCACGTCCGTGGGAAGGAGCAAAGCGTCCCGGATGAAATTTTCTATGCCCATGGCTTAAAGAGCTGTACTTCGTACTTCGTACTTGGTTATTGGTTATTGGCTATTGATTCTTCGTTCTTCGTTCTTCGTTCTTCGTTTCGTTCTTCGTTTCGTTCTTGGTGCTTCGCCTTTTGTGCGTCGCCCCGTGTTCGACCCCGGAGGGGTCAAATGTTTATAGCCGGCGCCGCTGATGACATGGCGCTCCGGAGGAGCGCGATGTTCGTCAAGAGGTGCCCGGTCTATAAACATCTGGGCTCCTATCGGAGCCTGAATGCCAGACCAACACCCTCAAACGTTCGTCATTTACCAGATACACTAGGGGGTCGCGACCAATCTGGTCGCAAGAAAATCTAGGTGAAGATGTAACACGCGGTCCGAATCATGACGGTGAACCTACTTCGTTTGAAGTGGACCAACACCTTAGCGCGTAACGGCGCTTAGGTCAAATCAAATCTTTGGCGCCGACGAGGTTTGATGAAACGTACGCGCTCTGCCATTGAGCTATGGTCCCCATACGTTTGGTGGAGACCACCGGGACTCGAACCCGGAACCTCGTCATTTTCAGTGATGTAGTTCCATCTGCATTCGGCGCCAAAACAACGACGTACTTCGTACTTTGTTCTTCGTGCTTTGTTTGTGATGCGATCGGTCTATGAACAAAGAACAAAGTACAAAGCTCCAAGCTCAAGCAGTAAAGGGTGACAAGATTGGAAAGACATCGAGCACGATGTTTCCACCGCTGGAGTCTCCTGACTCCACTTGGCTCTGGTTGGTGGAATGTAGTCCTTCCGGCATTCACCCTTCTCGTCCATCGTGAATCGTAAATCGTCATTCGCTGACCCTATTCAGGATGGCGACAAGAATCGGCGAGAGTTCCGCCTGAAACTCAGGCGTCCGGGTTTCGAAGCCGGTTAAACATGTACTCCCAGCCAGCATTCGCCAGTGTCGTTAATGGTGAATCGTAAATCGTGAATCGTTGTGGATGATCGTTATCACAACCGCGAATCTAACGGAACAAACGATTCACGATTCACTATTCACGATTTAAGATGCGGAGCCTGCCGCAACAGGCTCCGCTGCTCCTCTTACTATCTTCTTCTATAGGATCACCTCCTCTATTACGCCAATCCAGTGATCAGCCTTTAGTTGTCCACGAGCGAAGTCTGCAATCACGTCGAATACTTGATCAGAGAATCCACCGATGTTCAGGATGTCGGCACGCTCCTTTGCTTGCACCGTCCCGTAGGGTTGAATGTCGATACAAACCATTCGCGCCCCTGGATTGCGCTGCTGAAAGATTGCCCACTCCCTCATGGTCTGTGTCGCACTGCCGCCAAAGCGACCATAGTGCGGCGCATCAACCCATGACTCGTAATCTGACACGTAGATGACCAGGTCACCCACGGCCTTACGCTGGTTTAGAAACTCAAGCGGGGCGCTACAATTCGTACCACCCGCCGGCAACTGCGCCAGCTTCTCCGCATTAGTCAGCACGCTGTCACGCGGGTTTAGGCGGACCTGGACCACGTTTGACTCAAACGGAATAACATCCGCATCCTGGTTCTGACGCAGCACCGTAGCCGCAATCAGGCCAGCGATGTCCACGCAACGGATCGCCGTAGTTGCTCCCTTGCGGTAACCGGTGACTCGGGAATGCATCGATCCCGAAACATCCGGAAACACATACACCTTGCCCGGGAACTCCGGTACGTTAGCAGTCGCGATTTCCATCGCATCCTGCAGTGCGTTGCTAACCGAACGCGGGATGTCCGCATTCGCAGTGGCCATCTTGTAGGCAACCATTAGCTGGTACGGAAACACGCGGGCCTTAGCAACCTTCGACCGGTCACGCAGCCGCTCCGCGATCAGCTCCGTCATGCCAGGCTGACGAAATACACCATGACGCGCAAAGGTGTTCAGGTTCATACGAGTCATTTGCCACGGCGCGCGGCGAGCAATAGCGGTCCATTCCTCGGTTCCCAGCTCCAGCGCGGTTAGCATTTGGAACGGAACATCCGGCACTTCACCGCGTTCGTTAAGTGCGCCGAGTTTGAAAGCCTCAAACTGGCGCGCCACCGCCGGCAGCACTTCAGCGTTGTGGTCGCGTCCAATGAAGTAACCAAACAGTGCCTCACGGTTTGGATCCTTTGGCTTTGGGTGGACCATCTTTACGATGTCCGCCAGCGACGGATCCTGACCAACGTTAGCCTTGAACAGTGATTCCGGATCGCGCGCATCGAGCCATTCACGTACCAGGCGCTTGGGCGCAGTGCCCAGGGACTTACGGCCTACAGCGCCAGAACGCATGATCTGAACGAAGTTACGCAACATCTTCGCGTTGTCGATCACGCGCGGAAAGATCGCGTTCAGCAGCTGGCGGTCCTTAACCGAGAGCACCGCACACAGCAAGGCCGGCATGTCCTTCATCCAACCGCGTTCGCGGCAGAACACCGCAGTCTTGGCAATGAACTCGGCGTCGACTGCAGCGCACAGCTCGAGCACTGTCGCCAACTGTTCATCGGCACTCGCATAGAATGTGGTATTCAAACAGCCTGTGGCCGAGTACTGCGCCAGTTGCTGCTTCGGCGACAAGGCATACGCCGGTGCCTTGTGCTCGTTGAGTGCATCAGTGGCTGGCATTAGCTTGCCAATAAGTGACTTAAATAGTGTCTTGTTTGCCATGGTTCTGTTTACCTCCTAAGCAGCCGTCGCACGTCGGGGAACGGGTAAGCCAACACTTGTACCCTGTCCTCGTAAATGATGTATCCAGGCTGATCACACTTGATGGTCCATATAAAAATGTCGCGTGCCTCCAGGATCGCCACCATCTCCCATGCTTTCGCTAAATGTTCATGCGCGGTCGCTCGGAACCAGCAAATCGATCTGTCTGCCAACGACGCTGGCTCCAATCGGTAATCAAAAGGGGCCTTGAGATGCTGGTTGAACCAGCGCATCGGTTCCATGAGCGCGCCGTACTCGTAGTCAGGCAGCACCTCGTCATCGAGTAGTTTGTAGACCGTGCAAAATAGGCCCGCTGAAACATGCGAGAATTCATCGATCTCTCCACTGACAAATCGAATGAACATGATCGCACCATCGTTGACCTCACCTGCTGTTTACAATCGAGATACCTTATTGCGAAATATTGATAGGGCTTCAGTGCTCCGGTAGGAGCTCAATGTTTATAGCCACGACTCCCGAGCTAACATCGCGCTCCGCAGGAGCGCAACGTTTCCGGTGATCCTCGGCTATAAACATGTGGTCCCTACCGGGACCGGGAAATGAATTGCTGAATGTTGCTTGCCGATTGCCAATTCGATTTGGTCCTACCTGGACACAATCGGAAATCGGCAATTGCCACTCGGCAATGTTCTTGGCTGCGGGAGGAGGAGTCGAACCTCCATTTCTGCGTTCAGAGCGCAGCGCGTTGCCAGTTACACCATCCCACAGGACATTCTTGATTTTTGATTGCGATTGCCGATTTTGCGCAACTGTGAGGCGCACAATTGGCAATCAGCAATTGGCAATAGCCAATGTTCTTGGCTCCGGGAGGAGGAGTTGAACCTACATCTTCGGATCCAAAGTCCGACGTGCTGCCAGTTACACCACAACCCTAAAACCTGGTTGGGCGTATGCGTTTCAAT
>DATFRK010000624.1:0-2986 GCA_035263325.1 Pyrinomonadaceae bacterium
AGATCGGCTGTCACTGATGCTGCAAGATGCCGAGATCAAGCTGCTGTTGACAGAGAGTCATCTGCTGAGTCGTTTACCAAGTGATCATGGCGCACGCGTCTTCTGTCTCGATACTGATCTGACGGCGGAGATCGACCCGGACCAGCCGCGCGAGGTGCCCCTCGAATCTTCCCGGCAACTGGCATACGTAATCTACACTTCGGGCTCGACCGGCAAACCCAAGGGTGTGATGGTTGAACACCAGTCGTTGGTTAACTTCATTTCGTCGATGCAGCAACTCACCAGAATCGATGCTGACGACACGCTGCTGGCGGTTACTACACTCGGATTCGACATTGCCGGGCTGGAGATGTTTCTTCCCCTGACTGTTGGTGCCCGCCTGGTGGTTGCTTCCCGGGAAGCGGTACTTGATGGCCGGGTACTGATCGATCTGCTGGAGCGACACTCCGTGACGATCATGCAGGCCACCCCGGTTACCTGGCGGATGTTGATCGATGCTGGGTGGAACGGAAGTAGTCGACTGCGAACGCTCTGCGGCGGTGAACCACTCAGCCGTGAGTTGGCTGACCAACTGCTGGAGCGTTGCGGCGAACTTTGGAACATGTATGGACCGACTGAGACCACCATTTGGTCCACTGCCCGGCGAGTTGAGCCAGGCGATGGTCCGATCCTGATTGGTGGGCCGATCGCCAACACGCAGATCTACATACTCGACGCGCAGACGCAACCGGTACCGGTTGGTGTTCCCGGTGAAATCTATATTGGCGGAGATGGCGTCGCCAGGGGTTATTTGCATAGGGCCGAACTGACAACTGAACGTTTTCTACCCGACCCGTTTAGCACAGACGCGGGAGCACGGATGTACCGGACTGGCGATTCCGCCCGCTACCGTCCAAACGGCGACATTGAGTTTTTTGGCCGGCTGGATCAGCAAGTGAAAGTCAGGGGCCACCGGATCGAGCCGGGTGAGATCGAGGCGGCGCTCAAGGAATGCGCCGGGGTGAATGAAGCAGTAGTGGTGGTGAAAGATGACGGCCACGAAAAGCGACTAGTGGCTTATTTAATTGCCGGGGACAGTGTGACCAGCGATGAACTGAGACCCCAGCTGCAAAATAAGTTACCTGATTACATGGTGCCGTCGTTATTTGTGAAGCTGGAACAACTGCCGCTGACGCCAAACGGCAAAATTGATCGCCAGGCGCTGCCCTCGCCGTCGCTAGACCGGCCACAACTAAAAGCTACGTATGTACCACCGCGTTCCGAGCTCGAACAAAATATCGCTTCTATCTGGCAACAGGCGCTGCGTCTTGAAAAGGTGGGGCGTGACGATACCTTCTTCGATCTGGGCGGGCATTCGCTACTGATGGCCCAGGTGCGAAATTCGCTGAGTCAAGAGCTCAGCCTCGATGTTTCAATCGTGGATCTCTTCAAATACCCCACGGTTGGATCGTTGGCCGAATTTCTCGCGCAACCGAAGGTCGATGAAGCACCAGCCATCCAGCACCGCGCCGGCGCCCGGCTGGAATCCATGAGAACCAACAAGCGACAGAGACAAACGCGTTAGAAAGTTACTTCCGCTACTAACCCGGAGATAAGGAACAAGACTTTTGAGGGTGGCCGACACTCCGCGCCGTGGTCTGCCGAACTAATGAAATGATGGTGAAGGATACGACATGCAGGAAATATTAATTCAAGAGCCCATGACCAAACCGCTGCGACGCGTGCCAAATGAGCGCAACAATTTCCCGCTTTCCTATGCGCAGCAGCGTCTGTGGTTCCTCGATCAACTCGAACCCGGCAGCACTGCCTACATCATTCCGGGCAGTATGCGTTTCAAGGGACCGCTCAACGTTAGCGCTCTCGAACAAGCGCTCACCGAGATCGTCCGGCGTCATGAGGTATTGCGCACCAGTTTTCGCATTGTTAACGGCCAGCCGGTGCAATCGATCGCCGCGCCCCAACCCTTCATTCTGTCGCGACGTGACCTGCGTGACTTGAGCGAGACTGAACGAGAAGCACGGGTCGAACAGTTGATGAACGAGGATTCGCTGCAGTCGTTCGACCTCTCTCGCGGACCACTAATTCGCGCCCAGTTGTTGTTACTCGCTGAACACGATCATGTGCTGATTCCTTCCATGCATCACATCATCAGTGATGGTTGGTCCTTGAGTGTATTTCTCAATGAATTGGCAACGCTCTATCGCGCATTCCTCAAGGGGGAGCCTTCACCACTTGCGGAACTCGAAGTGCAGTATGCCGACTACTCTGTCTGGCAGCGCGACTACCTGCACGGCGAAGTGATTGACCAGCAACTCGCTTACTGGCGCAAACAACTTGCCGGCGCACCGCCCGCACTCGACTTTCCGACTGATAGACCACGCCCGGCGATTCAAACGATGGAGGGTGGCATTGTTCGCTACCAGATATCTCGTGAATTGCTGGAGCAGTTGTATGCAACCAGTAGAGCTTCAGGAGTGACGCTGTTCATGACCCTGCTGGCGGCGTTCAAAGTGCTGTTGGCTCGCTACTCGGGACAGAGTGACATTGTCGTCGGCTCACCAATCGCAGGCCGCGTGCTGAAGGAAACGGAACCGCTTATTGGCAACTTTCTTAACACGTTGGTTTTGCGCACAGACGTATCCGGTGATCCCTCGTTCAAGGATCTCGTCAAACGAGTCAAGGAAGTTACACTGGAAGCTTATGCAAACCAGGACGTACCGTTTGAAAAACTGGTTGAAGATCTCCAGCCAGTGCGAGACTTGAGTCGTTCTCCATTTTTCCAGGTGATGTTCATCCTGCTCAATCACCCGGCCTTGAAGCTCGAGTTACCAGACTTGACGCTGTTGCCGATCAAGCGGGAGACCGAGAAGGTCAAGTACGATGTGACTTTGATGGTCGTTGAAGGCGAGAAAGGACTCAGGGTCGAGTTCGAGTACAACACTGAGTTATTTGAGCGGTCTACGATTGAACGCTTAATAGGACACTA
>DATFRK010000625.1:0-2383 GCA_035263325.1 Pyrinomonadaceae bacterium
CGAACCTCAGCCGGCAACATGAGTCCCGCTGGCGGCGATCCAACAGTTGGTGACACGATGCTCACCGTCGGTACCGCCAGTTGCGCTGTATCGGCTGCGGCTACGTTGCTTTTTAACAGGCGAGGCGCAAAGCCGCCTAACAATGCCAGGACCAACAGTACTCCACCGGCTGGAACAAGATAGCGACGCCGTTGAAATAGCGACTTGTTCCCGGATTCGAGTTCGTGCTGTTGAGCAATCGGTGCACTGCTTGCGTCAGTGGTCGCGTCTCGCGGCGCGGAGGCTGAAGACCGCGGTTGGCTTCCGTTTGCGGAATGAGTTCTACCTGTATCTACAAGGTCGTCAGCACGAGATGGTCGGGCTGTCACCTTGGCGTAATTTGTCGAGTGTGCTCCTGTATTCATAATCATGATTGAGGCGAAGTCGTGGAATCGGCGGCGGCCATACCTTGCGAAGGAGTCTGCTGCTTAACTTCAGATCGTTTGCCGGATGAGCGGTGGAAAAAGCTGAACACTACGGGCACAAACAGCAGTGTGGTAATTGTCGCGACTACCAATCCGCCAATTACGCCGCGGCCCAGTGGCGCGTTCTGTTCGCCGCCTTCTCCAAGTCCGAGTGACATCGGTAGCATCCCGATGATCATTGCCAGCGCTGTCATCAGAACCGGACGCAAGCGTGTGCTGCCCGCCTCCCATGCGGCGCGAACCGAGTCCATGCCTTCGGCGAGACGTTGTCGCGCGAAGGTGACAACAAGGACTGAGTTAGCGGTTGCCACACCCATACACATGATTGCGCCCATAAGGGCCGGCACGCTTAGAGTGGTGCTTGTAATGTGCAGACCCCAGATTACTCCGGCGAGCGCGCCACTCAGAGCTGTTAAGATGATGAAAGGATCGAGCCAGCTCTGGAAATTAACCACAAGCAGCAGGTATATCAGTGCGATCGACATGATCAGACCCAGCGCCAAGCCGGTAAAGCTGGAGTTCATGGTCAAAGCCTGGCCTCGAGTGGTTATGAAAACGCCGCGAGGCAAATTCTTTTGTGCCGCGGCGATGATCGGCTTGATATCTCGCAGGACACCGCCGAGATCGCGGTTGGCGACGCCGCCGTAAATATCGACCACCGGCATCACGTTGTAGTGCGAGTAAATCGGCTGGCTGCTAGTGCGTGAAACTGAGGCAACGTTGGTAAGCACCTGGCCATTGGCCATGCCAGGTGTCGTCGGGGCGGTTATCGGAATTGATTGCAACTGGGAGAGCGAATCGAGCTGGTACTCCGGCGTGCGAATGTTCACGAGGTATTGAACGCCAGTGCTCCTATCGAGCCAGTATACGGGCTGCACCTGTTCGCTGCCACTAAGGCTTAGCAGAACCGAGGAAGCTACCTGTTGTTCAGTCAAACCCATGCCTGAAGCTCTCGTGCGGTCTACGGAAAACATGAACCGCTGGTAGTCATCCGGTTGCTGAATCCGGACATCAACCGCGCCGTGCACCTTCCCAATTTTCTCAGCCAGGTCATGCGCTACTTTTTGGTCGGCTGCCAGGTCTCGGCCCGAAATTTGAATATCGAATGGCGCAGGTAATCCGAAATTAATCGTCTCGGTTGTAATATCCGCTGGAAGAAAATAGAAGGTCGCGCTTGGAAACTGTCGATGAAGGTTAAGTCGCAGTTGCCTTACGTACTCGTCCGTAGGCTTGTGGTTCTTTTGCAAAGCGACAGTAATGTCCCCGTCGGCGGGTCCAGTCACGCCGCTGTCGCTGTATGAGAGGTTTATGCCCGAAATTGGAAGACCAATGTTATCGATGATGCCTTGAAGTTCATTGGGTGGGATCTGTTTTCTAATCGCCCTTTCGACTTCGTCCACTAGTTTGGCCGTCTCTTCAATACGAGTCCCCGTGGGTGCGCGTACGTGTAGCCGAAAAATGCCGGCATCCACCGACGGAAAGAAGTCCTGGCCGAGAAACGGAAGGAGCAGCCATGAGCCGGCGGCAAAGCTAAGAAAAACGGCTGCAAAAACGCCTCGATGATTGAGGACCGTGCCTAACAAGTTGCGATAGGCGGCGCGGAATCGATCAAAGGCTCGTTCGAATCCGCGCTGCAGGGCCGTGAATGGCCGAAGCCACAATGAGGAGCGTTGAACCTTCTGAAGTTTTTCGTGGTTTCGCTCAAACCACATCACCAGGGTCGGAACGAGGGTTCTGGATAAGATGTACGAAGCCAGGACGGCGAACACAACCGCCTCCGCAAATGGCACGAATAGAAAGCGAGCGACTCCCGAGAGAAAGAACATCGGGATAAAAACGATGCAGATACAAAGACTGGACACGAGCGCCGGCAGTGCAATCTCCCCTGCGCCTACCATGATCGCAGGCTCCAGCTCCTC
>DATFRK010000626.1:0-4815 GCA_035263325.1 Pyrinomonadaceae bacterium
AGTTGGCAATCACGTCGGCTGGTAGGGCAATGTTCAATGAACTCGAGCTTTGGAAAACATCGCTGGTTGTGTCTGCCTTTTCTTCACCATCGGGATGGACCGTCACAGGCTTCTCGATAGCATCACTCATTTCCGAACCAATCGCCGTGACTCGCTGCTTGCCATTTTTGACTGAAGCTATTGCCTGGAGGACGAAGGTCTGTTTGACGGAATCGCCGGCCGGAACTTCCACCTGTTTATGATTGCCATCAAGCAGCGAAAACCACTTCGCCGGTTGTAGATCGACGCCCACGGTCTGTTTGCGGTCGAGATAATTGCGGAGGACCACAGGTAAGGAAATGCGGTCCCCTTCGGTTAGCACTCGCGGT
This sequence comes from Pyrinomonadaceae bacterium, assembly GCA_035263325.1. GTDB lineage: Bacteria > Acidobacteriota > Blastocatellia > Pyrinomonadales > Pyrinomonadaceae > PSRF01. The sequence goes on from DATFRK010000626.1 coordinate 369, forward strand.
GGGTCGAGGTCGGCAAAGAAGGGCTGGAAACTCCGGATTTCAGTTTCGGCGGTACCAATTTCTCCGTCGGCTGTTGATCCAATCACCGACATCTTCCAGGTCGTAATGTTGTCGGCGAGTTTGAAGTCCAGTTGTGCTCTACCCTTCTTATCGGTGGTGAGTTCAGGGTTCCAGAAGAGGGTTTCAGGAAAGTACTCACGTAGTCGTGGGGTGAAGAGTTGTTGTTTTGCTGCCGCAATGGGTGCGACATAGCGAAGAGAATTCTTAACGGTAGTGCTGACCGAAGCAGAGGTGGCGTTTAGCGTCTCAGCTTTACCGGCGGTGACGGTGACTGTTTCGGTAATTGCGCCAACCTCCAGCGTTGCGTTCACCTCAAACAAGCTGGAGGAACGAAGGTAGATTTCAGGAAACGCCGCACTCCGAAAACCTGATGCATCGATGCGTAGCTCATATTGTCCTGCCGGCAAATTTCTAAGTACGTATTTGCCGTTCTCGTCAGTCTTGGTCTCGTATTCGTTAGCTGACCCGGACCGCTTTGCCTTTACCGTCGCGCCGCTAATGGCTGCGCCTTGCCAATCAACCACAGTCCCGGAAATTGCTCCAGTTGACCCGGACAAGGTAGCAATCTGACGCGGAGCTTGAGGCTGGCTGTCGCTTACCGATTGCTCCGCCACAATAGAACTAAATTCTCCCACGGTGAAATCATCACCGGTATTCTCGAGGTGGTCCGCGCCGCCGCTTCTTATTCTGATTGAGCCCACGGTTCTGGTGATGGGTTCTACTTTGATTCGTTGTTGCAATGTTCCTGCCACGGTTGGAGTGGATTCGATCTTGTTCCGATCCGCATAGAACGAAGTTCTAGCGAAGGTGAAGTAGTAGGGGTGGTTCCAGGGATCCCTGAGCAGCCCGAGGTCTATTCCGGCCAGTCGCAAGGCAGCGAAAAGTTCTGCTTCATTTTCGGGGAAATGACTCGTCGCTTTGAATTTGAGAAAGAGTGCGGCATCGATCTTGGCTCGCATTTCGGCAAAATAGTCTAGCGAGGACCGCCAAAGCTGAAACTCCTCTGTGGGGCCTTCTCCGGGCGCGGTAGTCGTTACCCTGATGACGAATGTCGCGCCGTCGACGTCGAATTGGAATGAATATGGTTTGCCCCAGCGATCGCGTAGCGTGCCGAGATCTACATTCCGTTGTCGTAACTCCTGCTGCAACGTTGCAAAGTCGCGAACAAAACCTCCGGTGCGTTGGTGATAGTCCCGAACCGCCGCGTCCATGGCCTCACCAATAGGTCGAAAGTAGGGCCAGGACATTCGCTCCACGGAAAAATCATCGTCGCTGTCAAATTTCTTATCCGGTCCCGCACTCTCAAGAAAAAGAACATCTACGGTATGGTCCACGAGAAACTTTGGCCGATAGTTCGTGCCCCACGGATCCGGAAAAGAGTGAAGATTGACGCCTGCGCTAGCAAGCAAGGTACTAAGGGTCTGTTCATCGCGGGGGTAAACCCTCGTTCTTTCGTACGCATAATTCAGGGTCTCGGCAAGCGGACGGAGTTGAGCCTTGGTATAGCTCGAAAACACAGTCACCGGATTTGTTTGGTAATCATCAGTGCTGAATACGGTGGGGAAGTAATGGCTGCTCTGGTTCAACAAGGCGTCGGCGGTTAGTTGCAGTTCGGGTGGGATCGGTTTTGACAGGTCCAACTCGTCCAACGACTTCCGAGTAATCGGCCCTATTGAATCGCCGTAACCAAGCAGGTCGAGGAACTCGTTGTTGAAACCACCGTAGCGTTGCCCAAACTCCTGATCAGTACGAATACGCTCTTCCACGGCTTTATCAAGAACGACGACTCCCAAAGCGCTCTCAACGGATCGACCGCCGGGATTAAGGGCGCGAAAACTTACGTGCGCCAGCTCGCCCGGTTTATAGCTCTTATCCGCGAGTTGCAGGTTGAGCTTCAAATCACGGTTGCGGGGGAAAAGAACAGTGTGGCTGCCGACGGTGGTCTCTTCTTCTCCACGAGCTATAAAGGCAGCGACAGTGATCTCGTCTTTGTATTCCGGTTGGTAGGGAATCACGATCGAGGCGCGGCCATGGTGCAGCCGCAGCAATTGCGAATGAAGGACGGACCAATCGCGCACTACCTCAACCGTGACAACCGACTCTTGCTCTGTGGAGGTGATGGAAGCTGAAATCGGTTCTCCCGCCGCGAGGAGCGCTTTGTTGGTCGCGACACGGATGATTGGCTGGTCTTTAAGTTGGTATGTTTCGATGTGATGACCAACCATCCCTGTTTTGTCATGGGCGGTAAAATTAAGATCCAAATCAGCGTCTTCCAGTCCGGTTGCGGAAAATTTCAGTTGGTCAATGCTGGCTACGCCGTAACGGTTCGTCCTGGTATTCGCCAGCACTGGCCCATCTTTCTTAGCAATTGATACGTTGCATTGAGCGGGACTACCGTCGGCATATGAAGTTGAGAGGAAAAAGCGTAGCGGCAATGTCGGGCTGTCGTAATAAGTGTTTTCAGGACGAACTACGTAGATGTGAATTGGTTCCTTAGTCAGGCGAATATTGAAGCGTCGTTGCTCGGTGCGATTAGTGGTCGGATCGGTGAAATAGGCAGCGTAGGAAAGATCCTGGTAGCGACGGTAATCTTCGAGCCTAAGTTCAGCGTGATCTTTTGTCAGGTCGACGCGGGCCGAGAATTTGCCATCTGCTTCGACGTCCCCTTCATATTTGTCGCCTTCGACAGTTTCGTATTTCTGTTCCTTGTAGTTCCAGGAACGTTCAGTTTCTCTAACAAGTCGAACATGACCTCGCTGGACAGGTTGGCCAAAAAGATAGTCGGCGTTAACTACAATCGTCGCATCTTGTCCGGGTAGATAGTAAGGCCGATCCGGTTTTACATTTACGGTGAAGTTAGGTAGGTCGTAACGGCTGACCTTTACCCACGCATCCCTTTCATCGTCATCCTCGGTCGTAAATTTTAGAGTGTAGTCACCGAGGCGGGTTCTCTCGGGAATGGGCCAATCAGCCGCAGCTATTCCGAAACGCGAGGTGGTGACGTCAGTATTGAAAAGGACAGTATCATCCGGGTCCTCAATCTTAATCGTGACTACTTTCGCTGGGACAGCCCGCTTCGACTGATCGAGAATGAGAATTCTTGCATGAACAGTTTGGCCTGGCTGGTAGAGCGATTTATCAGTTGAAACTATTAAATATGGTTGGCGGATGACTTGAATTGACTTGTCTGCTTTTACTCGTAGCAGGCCGCGCGCACCCTCCACCGTCAATTCCATGTCGTTTGCAGTTACATTCGCCGGCAGTTTGAACTGCAATTGAGCCCACCCTTCACGGTCAGTGATGGTTTGGCTTGTCAGTTTCGTATCGTTGTCGGCGTCGTCTTCGAGTTTTATGGCCCCTCTAATTGCCACGCCGCTGGCGGGGCGCCGGGTCAAAGGATGTACGGCTCGAACGCGCGCTTGATAGCGCATGCCACCGCGTCCAATGCCCGAACCGGTCACGTTCAACTCAAAGAGGTCAGGAGTGATTTCTGATAAGGAGATAAAACCTTCACTCTGACTATCACTGGCTGGTGTAGATTTTATTCGGTAGTGCAGTCGGTACCAGAGTATCTTGCTCTCCATGTCTGGAGAGAGCGCGCGGGTGTCGAAGGGAAGCGTGAAGAGGACCTTTTGCCTACCTGACTTTAGTGTGACTTTGCGTTCCGCCGCCGCCTTGATGACGTTGTCAGGGTCGAGCAACTCAACTCTAACCGCTGCTGCGAGTGGTTGGGCGGCCCCGTTTTCAAGAGCGAGTGAAACTTCAGGGGCGAGCTCGCTGAAGGAAAATCGCGTTTCCGCCTCATTAACCTTGAGTTCGTAACGGGCGCTGGTGATTTGCGTAGCCAGCAGTAACCCGATGGCCAGGCAGACTACACCGACAAGCGATCTGCGCTTCATGTTGCCTCCTTGAGGACCAGCTGGACCTCAAATTTAGACAGACTTCGACGCCGGAGAGAAATCGGCTTTCTACACCAACTACTTTGCTAATTGTCCTTGGGTTTGAAATCACGAGCCCGGGGAGGTGCTCTTCGGTGAATTCGAGATTGAGATGCACCCGTTTACTTGAAACGTTGTCGCTTCAATACAAAAATTTGTAAACGCGGGGCAGTACTGTCGACACTCAGACCCAATAGAGAACCCAGGGCGGTAGCCTGGGCTGCTACGTGTGATGGTTAACAAACTGTCATACGAAGCTGGTTGACTGCCTCCGAAAAGATAGATAGTCGGGCCATGAAAAACCTCCTTAGATTCAGCTTAGTTTGCTTAATGACCCTTGGTTTATGCGCGAAGTTCAGTTCGGCGCAAGCGCCTGGAAAAGAGAATGTGCGAGTGCAGCCCGACGGAAAGTCTGCATTGGCCAAGCCGACAATAGTTGATAGTGGATC
>DATFRK010000627.1:0-9872 GCA_035263325.1 Pyrinomonadaceae bacterium
GAACGACGTCACGGGCGTCTGGTTGTTGGCCCTGGCAAACAATTGAGTCTCTGTCAGTCCAAACGCCTTGGACCAGCCCTCAATTAACCAAACAGGATGTGAAGTCTGGATAGCGATTCGTTCACAAGCGTCTGCTACTCCCTTTGCAGGATCGTAGTCCGGTTCGCGCGTCGCACGTCGTAGGACTGCATTGACGAACGGTTGCGCTGACTTGAGGCGGGCCCGCCCGACAAGATTGACTGACTCATTGACTGCGGCAGATGCGGGAACGCGAGACAGGAAGCGCAACTGATAGAGGCCTAAACGCAACGCCAGGAGTACCGGTAGATCCAGCCCAGTAATTTGACGGTTTGCGTAATGCGCGATGAGCTTGTCCAACTGCAGCTGCCAGCGCAACACACCCATGACTAGTTCATGGCACAGTGCGCGATCTAGTGGTTCAAGTTCAGGTTCACTGGCGGCAAGGAGAGTCGAGGAAAAACCGCCGTCTGAAACTTTCCGGAGAATCTCAAACGCGACTCGTCTTGCTGGTGAGACGTCGTTAACTTTCGCCAAATCTATCGCCAACTTTCAGGTGCAGTCCATTGAGAAAGTCACGCACGGGCATGCGCCGTTTTGCTTCTGGTTGCACTTCGACTAAACGCAGGGCTGACCCGCCGCATTGCACAATCAATTCGTCGCCGCGGGCAGCAATCACCTCGCCCGGGGTAGCGTTTGCATTGCCATCACTGAGCGGTTCAGCCTCCCAAATTGTCAAACCTCGCGACTTGATATTCGTGTAGGCGTTGGGCCAGGGTTGAAATCCTCTGACGGCTAGTCCAATGTCCTTACTACTCCTGGTCCAATCGATCTGCCCGTCTTCCTTGGTCAGCATTGGCGCGAAGGTGGCGTCTCGATCATGCTGGGGACGAGGAGTGATCTGGTCCAAGCGAGACAGCGTCTCACTCAATAACTCGGCGCCCATGAGCGAAAGTCGGCGCATCAGGTCGGGAGCAGTTTCCTGCACTCCGATCTCAGTTTCTTGCTGCAAAAGAATCGGGCCCGAGTCGAGTGTTTCTTCGATAAACATGGTGGTGACACCAGTTTGTGTTTCGCCGTTTACTATGGCCCAGTTTACCGGAGCAGCACCGCGATAGAGCGGCAGAAGGGAAAAATGCACGTTAATACAACCACGTTTCGGTGTGCGCAGGAATGCGCCCGGGAGAATCCGCCCGTACGCTACCACTACTGCGAGTTCAGCATCGTGCGAAGCAAACAGTTTTAGCGCTTCCTCATTCTTGATGCGCGCCGGTTGATGCACCGTTAGTTGATTGGCCAAAGCAAATTCCTTCACCGGCGAGAAGGAGATCTTCTTGCCGCGACCGGAAGGCTTATCGGGTTGAGTCCACACGGCTACCACTTCATGTCCATCCTGCAAGCAGCGCTGCAAAGTGGGCACGGCGGCTTCTGGCGTTCCCATGAAAACTATGCGCATCTCACAAACTAAAAGACAGGTGACAGCCACAATGGTTCTGTCACCTGTCAAGCAGACGTTAGTTATGTCCTCTTACTTCATGCCTTTCCGGCTTCCACCTTCTGACTGGTGGTGGCGCCCATCTTCTCGGCCGCCAATTTTGCTTGCAAAAACAGCAACAGGTAGTCACGCCCACCAGCCTTGGAATCTGTGCCTGACATGTTGAAGCCACCAAACGGGTGAACCCCAACCAGTGCACCAGTGCACTTGCGGTTCAGATAAAGGTTACCGACATGAAACTCATTGCGCGCCCGTTCCAACTTGGCCGGGTCGGCGCTGTAGACAGCGCCGGTCAAGCCAAACTCGGTACCGTTTGCGATTTTCAAAGCGTCGTCGTAATTCTCGGCTTTGACCACTGCCAGTACTGGTCCGAAAATCTCTTCCTGTTCGATGGTTGAGCCGGCTTTGACGTCGGCTATCACCGTGGGTTCGATGAAATATCCCTGTTCGCCATCAGATCCACCGCCGGCAACGACGCGTCCACCTTCACTCTTGCCCTTTTCGATGTAGTTATTGATGGTCTTGAACGCCTTTTCGTTAATGACGGCGCTTAAACTTGCACCTTGCTCGGTTGCGTTTGCCAGTTTGAGTTTGTTCGTCCCTGCAGCAATCTTCTCAACCATGGCGTCGTAAACCTTGGCATCAATGATGGCCCGCGAACAAGCCGAACATTTTTGTCCCTGGTAGCCAAAGGCTGACTGCACAATACCGGTCGCGGCATCGTCGAGATTGGCGTCGTCTGCGACGATGATGGCATCTTTACCACCCATCTCCGCGACCACGCGTTTGATCCAAATCTGACCGGGGCTCACCTTGGCGGCGCGCTCATTAATTCTCAGGCCCACCTCTTTTGAACCGGTGAAGGCAACATAACGAGTCTTGGGATGGTCCACTACGACATCGCCAACTTCAGCGCCCGAGCCTGTCATGAAGTTAACCACTCCTGGCGGCAGACCGGCTTCTTCGAGTAGTTCAAAAAACTTGAAGGCAATAGTTGGTGAGTCAGACGACGGCTTCAAAACGACCGTATTCCCCGTGACGATCGAAGCTCCAGTCATGCCGGCCATGATTGCCAGGGGAAAGTTCCACGGTGGAATCACTGCCCCCACACCGAGGGGCAGATAGGCGAGCTTATTGGTTTCTCCTTCGAGTTGCACCAGCGGCTGGTCACCGGAGTAACGAAGCATTTCCCGGGCATAAAACTCGAGAAAGTCGATCGCTTCGGCGGTGTCGCCATCGGCTTCGGGCCAGGTCTTCGCAACTTCATAAACCATCCAGGCAGAAAACTCGTGCTTGCGCTCGCGTAACATTCCGGCAACTCGCAGCAACAAATCGGACCGCTCCTTGGCCGGAGTAAAGCGCCAGGTTTGAAAGGCTTGATAGGCAGTATCGACCGCGCGAGTGGCGAGTTCCTTGGGGGCTTTGTTGAAACGCCCGACCAATTGCGTGCGATTCGCGGGATTGTAGCTGTCTAGCTTGCTGTCGGTGGTGATGCGTTCGCCGCCGATCACGAGGGGATATTCGCGTCCGAGTTGGCTGTTGACCTTCTCGAGGGCAGCACGCATCGCTTTTGCGTTCTCTTCTTTACTGAAATCAGTGAAAGGTTCATTTCGAAACTCTGCTGACATGTTTTGCTCCGAATTGTGGTTTTTCCAGATAGTATCGTTAGCGCCTCAGGTGAGCAAGTTGCGCCTTCGGCCTTTGGTCTTTGGTCTTGGACAAAGGCCTAAGAACTAAGACCGAAGACCAAAAACAAAAACCGCGGTCGAAATAAACATTCGACCGCGACTGCCTGCTGCCTCCTGCCTGCTGCTTCCTACTCCCACTTACCGCTCTTCTGCAACTTCTTGATCTTCCGCTTGACGAGTTCCCGCTTAAGCGGACTCATCTTGTCGAGAAACACAATACCGTCGCAGTGATCAGTCTCGTGAAGCATGCACCGCGCAGTCAATTCCATGCCATCCAGTTCAAACCAGTTCCCCTTCACATCCTGGGCTCGGACGATGGCCCTCAGACTGCGCTCAACGGGTGTAAAGATGCCGGGGAACGACAAACAACCTTCCTCGCCATTCTGGTTCCCTTCAACCCGCAACACTTCCGGATTAATCAGGGCTACTCGTTGCTGCGGGTCTTTCCCACCCGAGCAATCCATCACAAAAAGGCGCTTTGGCACCCCCACTTGCACCGCGGCCAGGCCAACGCCCGGAGCGGAATACATGGTTTCAAACATATTGCTGACCAGCTTTTCCAGATCCTGGTCAAACTCTGTGACAGGATCAGCCGGTGTATCAAGCACCGGGGCCGGCCATTTCACTATTTCCAGTAATGCCATTCTTCTCTCTTTCCTAGCTAACCAACCTTGCTCAAGTCGATTTTACGACGAACACGCCTTAACGACCAGTCAACCTTTTGGAGTGCGCCGACTCGTCGGCGCTTTGTGATCGCAAGCCTCCCGATCCCAAAGCGGTGACAAGTCACCGCACTCCAAAGGTCAATATCCTCTTAGTTGCGCGCGGTAACCGTCGAAGTTGCGTCGCATTTCACCCAAACTGTCGCCGCCAAACTTCTCGCGCATCGCTCCCGCTAAGACCAACGCGACCATTGATTCGCCAATCACCCCGGCAGCGGGCACCGCCGTCGTGTCGGTGCGTTCAAATCCCGCCGCCTGCGATTCCTTGGTGTCGATGTCAACAGAGCGCAGTGCTCGTCGCAGCGTTGAAAGTGGCTTCAAGTGACCACGGATGCGAATTTCCTCGCCGTTGGTGATCCCGCCTTCTAAGCCGCCGGCACGATTCGTTTCGCGAATGAACTCTTTGGTCTCGGCATTGTAGTTAATTTCATCGTGCACTTCGGAGCCCGGCAAACTGCTCGCTTCGGCACCGGCGCCGATGGCCACTGCCTTCACCGCCGGTATCGACATCACTGCCTGGGCCAAACGACCATCAAGCTTCTGATCCCAACTGGTGTGTGAACCCAGGCCAGGCACGACACCGCGAGTGGCAACTTCAAATATTCCGCCGAGCGTGTCGCCTTCATGGCGAGTCTTATCGATCAGTTCGATCATTCTTTGCTGCGCTGCTTCGTCCGCACAATGCAACGGGGCATCGTCTGGAATGGCGGCGATTTGTGTCCAGGTGAGTTCCAGGGGAACCTCGGGAATGCCACCAAGTTGGATCACATGACTGCGTACTTCGATACCAAACGCAGCCAACAATTGTTTCGCCAAAGCTCCGCACGCCACTCGCGCGGTTGTTTCGCGGGCTGAGGCTCGCTCCAGGATGTTGCGCAAATCGCGGACGTCATATTTCAGGCCGCCGGCCAGATCGGCGTGGCCGGGCCGGGGGCGTTTCAGTTGGCGCGATTTTTCCGGGGCAATGTCTCGCGGTTCACTGGCCATGACATCGGTCCAGTTGGGCCAGTCTTTGTTTTCAATCAGCAGGGCAATAGGAGATCCGAGAGTTAGGCCATGACGGACGCCGGTGAGGATTTCGGCGTGGTCTTTCTCGATCTTCATGCGACCGCCGCGTCCGTAACCAAGTTGACGATGATGCAATTCCTGGTCAATCAACTGCTGGTCGACAGGCAGACCCGCCGGCAGCCCTTCAAGGATGGCCACCAACGCACGCCCATGTGATTCTCCTGCTGTTCTAAATGTCAGCACACTCAAGCTCCAAACGTATGATTGGTCAGTAGTCCCGCAGTAGTTATCTTTATCAGCCGAAAAGCGTTTGTTATCCGCTGTTGAGTCATCTTAAGAGGCATTCACCGCCGAGACGCAGAGCACGCTGAGGTGGGCGCAGAGATTGTTCCGAATGAAAGATCCTCTCAACGCTGAACACTCGAGATGCACCTAGGGCTATAACACTCGCTTCACTTACTCAACTCTCTGCGCCAACCTCAGCGTACTCTGCTCGGCGGTGAACGCCTGCCATCATTAGCTCAACTGAGATCTAGTGGGTCCTGTCTGGCATAAGTTTACTCTTCAAAGTCGAGTACCCTGCGACGAATGCCATGTTTGAGCACAACTTCATTAAAGTTCATCAGAAGTCCTACTTCAGGCCTCCTAAGCGCATATAGGTTAATAGCTGTGCCTCATGAATGGGCGCTATGGCAGCAAGGGACTTGACTTCCACTACCACTCTGTCAGCCACCAACAGATCCATCTCGTAGGCCTTCTTAACCTTTACACCTTTGTAATCGAGTGGCAGCGGCCACTTCGACTTGAACGGAACGCCTTCCATTTCTAACTCGCGCGCGAGGCAGGCATGGTAGGCCGATTCCAACAATCCGGGACCAAGATGGCGATGAACTTCAATTGCCGCTCCAATGATTTTTCCAGTGAGGACATTAACATGGGTGAGCATGTTATTTCTTTCCTTTCGTTTTGAGAATTCAATGATCTCCGATTCGCTCAACTCTCGGCGCCAACCTCAGCGTAAACTGCGTCTCGGCGGTGAACGCCTCTCAACAATCTATTCCTGGATCGATCAATACTCTCACCGCAGAGCCGCAGAGAACGCTGGGGTTGGCGCAGAGAAAACCATCTTACCCTGATATCAACTCTTCCGAGAAAATATTGCCGCGGCCGAGGATGCCGTTCGGATCAAACGCACACTTTAGTGCCGCCATCTCTCGTAGATGAGCGTCGCTGTAAAACAAACGAAGATAGTCGCGCTTCAACTTTCCCACCCCATGCTCCGCCGACAGCGTGCCGCCAACGCGAGCAGCGTATTTCAGGAATTGCACATACAACTCGCGGGCCCTGGCTCCCTCCGCCTCATTGCGCGGCAGGATGTTCACATGCACATGATTGTCGCCAATGTGTCCGAAGATAGTGTAACGAAGCTCACTGGACCGCAGCGTCTCTTCATAGAACTTGAACAGCCCGGCAAACTGATCGTCCGGGACCGCCATATCCGTCGAGACTTTCCGCTGCTTGTAATGCGAAAACCACTCATTCATCAGCACCGGCAGTTGATGGCGAAACTCCCGCAGTCGCGCCTGGTCCTGTTCATTCGACGCGAACCATGAATCAGCCAGCGCGTGATGTCGTTCCAGCAGGTCCATCCACACGCTCAACTCCTGGTCTTCGTTGGTTGGCCCAGTCTCCTGTTCAAAGAAGACCGCTGCCACCGCTGTTTCCGGAATCGAAGGATACTTCTGCCGCAAGAAGCCCAACGACTGGGTATCGAAGTATTCCAGCGCCCGGGCATCAAGTGAGCCGTCTTGCCGGGCTTTCCTTGTTTGCAATGACTGTGAACGCGCGTCCGCCACAAACGCCAAAACATCCGACTGCGCCGCGAAGAAAACAACCCCACTCAGCAAGCCTTCCGGCTTCACTAGCAGTTGTAACTCAACCTCTACAATCACACCCAATGTTCCTTCACTACCAATGAACAGGTCGAGCACATCCATCCCTGGCGCAACAAAATAACCTGAAGCGTTCTTGCGCGTGGCAGGCATCACATAACCGGGCAACTCAGCCTCGATAACCTTTCCTGACGACAAAGGAATTTCGATTCTCCCGGCGTCATCCGCGCGTAGACCACCACGCCGCAGTTCCAGCACCTCGCCACTCGCCAACACGACCTTGAGTCGTCGGACATAGTTTCTCGTTGGCCCATACTTGAATGTCCTGGCGCCGGAAGCGTTTGTGGCTACTGTTCCGCCCAGGAAACAACCTCGCTCGGTCGGATCGGGTGGATAAAACAATCCTTCCCTATCCACCGCGCGCTGCAAATCAGACAAGATCACCCCGGCTTCGACAACAGCGATACCGCCACCTTGCCGCTCATGCTCAACACTCTTGATGTGATTTAGCCTGTCTGTCGCCAGCACCACGCCGCCGTGCGCAACTCGACCGCCTACAGTACCCGTGCCTGCGCCGGACACTGTGACTGGCGTCTTTTCCTGGTTGGCGGCGGCCAACACCTGGGCGACCTCAGCAGTAGTTTCTGGCAGCACCACGCGGTCGGCGTAACCGTCGCGGATGTAACTGGCATCGGTAAGAAAGTCCTGGACTTCGTCTGGGCCGGATTTCGTCAACATGCGGGCGCGTTCAAGTCAACTGTAATTCGCGATCGCGGAGGACCTTGATGCGATCGCGGAGCTCCGCCGCCTTCTCAAATTCAAAGCGTTTCGCCGCGGCCCGCATTTCCACTTCCAACCTTTGGATCGTCGCTTCGATGTTCTCCGCCGAATACTCTTCAATGTCTTCCAGTTCGACTGGGACTTTGAAGTAGTCAGCTTCGGAGGCAGTAATGAGAGTCGCCTCAATGGGCTTTACGATTGTTTGCGGGATGATGTTGTTTTCGCGGTTATAGACTTCCTGGATCGAGCGACGCCTTTGTGTCTCTTCGATCGCTCGCTTCATCGACTCCGTGATCCGATCGGCATAGAGAATTGCCTTCCCCCGAGCATTGCGAGCCGCACGTCCAATGGTTTGAATCATCGACTGTTCGGAACGAAGAAAGCCTTCCTTATCGGCGTCGAGGATAGCCACCAACGATACCTCGGGGAGATCGAGCCCTTCGCGCAACAAGTTGATGCCGACCAGGACATCAAATTCACCGCGTCTCAGGTCCCTGAGAATCTTGATGCGCTCGAGTGTTTCGATGTCGGAGTGCAAGTAACGAACGCGAACGCCGACCTCGGTGAAATACTCCGTCAGATCTTCGGCCATCCGTTTCGTCAACGTCGTGACCAGAACTCGTTCACGAACTTCGGCACGTTGGCGGCATTCCTCTAAGAGATGATCGATTTGGCCCTTCACCGGATGAACTTCAACTTCCGGATCCATCAACCCCGTCGGGCGAATGATCTGCTCGATAACTTCGCCACTGGACTTCGTCAGTTCGTATGGACCAGGAGTGGCTGATACGTAGATCGTTTGACCAATGCGCGACTCAAACTCCTGGAAGTTCAGCGGCCGATTATCCAGCGCGGAAGGCAAACGAAAACCGTACTCGACCAAAGTGCGCTTGCGCGACTGGTCGCCTTCAAACATGCCCCGCACCTGCGGTACAGACTGATGCGACTCATCTATAACGATCAAGGTGTCGCGCGGTAAGTAGTCCAACAAAGTCGGCGGCGGTTCACCGGGTTGCTTGCCGGTCAAATGGCGCGAATAATTCTCGATGCCGCGGCAGAAGCCCATCTCTTTGATCATCTCCATGTCAAACATGGTTCGCTGATGCAACCGTTGCGCTTCCACCAACTTGCCTTCGTTGATCAACTTGGGCTCCCACCATTCGAGCTCTTCACGAATTGTTTTTAGGGCCCGCTTGATCGTGGGCCGCGACATTACGTAATGAGTCTTGGGATAGATCGGGACCCGCGACGTGTGCTTTTCGATAACTTCGCCCAGCAGGGGATCGATAGTTGAGATCGAGTCAATTTCGTCGCCCCACAACTCAATCCGGTAGGCCTGGTCCTGATAGCTCGGGTAGATCTCGACTACATCTCCCCGCACGCGAAAACTGCCACGCTGGAAGTTGATATCGGAACGTTCGTATTGCAGTTCTACCAGGCGTTGCAACAGAACATCTCGAGACATTCGGGTGCCTGGCTCCAGAAAGAAGAGCAACCCGTAGTAAGCGTCCGGATCTCCGAGTCCGTAAATACACGACACACTGGCAACGACGATGACATCACGCCGTTCGAACAAAGCCCGCGTGGCCGACAAACGAAGGCGATCGATATCCTCATTGACGATCGCTTCTTTCTCAATGTAGACGTCAGCCGCCGGCACGTAGGCTTCGGGCTGGTAGTAGTCGTAGTAAGAGACGAAGTACTCGACTGCATTCTCAGGAAACAGCGAGCGAAACTCCTGGTATAGCTGCGCGGCAAGGGTTTTGTTGTGGGCCAGGACCAGTGTCGATCGTTGCGTTTTTTCGATCACGCTAGCGACAGTAAAGGTCTTACCGCTGCCGGTGATTCCCAACAACACTTGATCCTTGGCGCCGTCGTTGAGTCCTCGCACCAGGGCGTCGATCGCCGCGGGTTGGTCACCCTTGGGGTGGTATTCAGAATGCAGTTTGAAGCGCATGGTAAAGAAATATAGTAATTGGTAAAGCGCAAATTGGGAAAAGGAGCGAGCTGCGGATTGGGGATTGGTGCTTTGTATTTTGTGCTTGGTGCTTGGTGCTTGGTGCTTTGTAGTTCTTATGCCACGGCCTTGTGCCGTGGTACTTGACGGTCACTGCTAGAAACACTCCTCCTACAAACTTGCATGCCACGGCCTTGTGCCGTGGTACTTGACGTTCACTGCTAGAAGAGCGGGCCCCACCTAAGCCAGTTGTCGCAAGATTGCTTCTTACGATCTGTGAGCGTGAGAGCTCCACGGCGCAAGGCCGTGGCA
>DATFRK010000628.1:0-4667 GCA_035263325.1 Pyrinomonadaceae bacterium
CTTCATGGCTGTTGGACCTTAGGGGTAGGAGATTCTTTCGGCTTCTCGATTGGCTTCTCTACGTCAGTTTTGTCGTCGCGCACAACGGTATGTCCGTAAAATGAGTTGAGCGCTTCGGTTCTTCCTTCCCGCGCGAAATCCTCCACCTCTTTTATCCTCACCGCAAATTCGAGTGGAGTAGTGCGTCTCATCGATGTCAAACGTGGTCCATCGGCCCGCAGGGACATCTCCAGTCGCTTATAGAGGTCGCGCGTCTTGTTGCTCTCGCGCTTGAGACTTGCCAGAAAGTTCAAAGCGTTTTCGATGAGGGCGTGGTACATCCCAACTTCTCGGGAGGCCGCTTCATAATTCGGCTGCTGGGTATATTTTTCGGCTAGACCAAGGTGTGTGTCTGACAGGTCGATCGTGATTTTTAACCGGTTCTTTGGATCTTTGGCATCCTCAATCTGGGTACGCTCCTCTTTCGGAATCGCCTTGATTGGTGGGGGCGCATTTAGTTGGGTGATTTGCGGGTCCTGGCCCAACACCGCCGGTGCGCAAGCGAGGGCCAGGAACAAGGCCTGGGTCATTAAGATAATCTGTCGTGAATTGTTGGAACGCATCGAGGACTAGGGTTTTTTCTTTACACCTTCTCCCAATTGGATTTGTCTTCGGAGCAAAGGAAGACGCAAGTTAACTTTGTCGATCTCTAGTTGGTTTGTTTTTGTGTCTGCGCTAGCGAGAAACTTCTCGTATGACGAGAGCGCTTCCGGATATTCTCCAAGAAAATCGTGGGCCGTGGCAATGAAATAGTAAGCAACCACTATCTTGGGATTCGCTGCCAGGAGCCATTCATATTCTGGTAGCGCATCGGAATACTGTTTTAGTTCATAGAGAGCAGTGGCGAGGTTTGCATGAGCGGCATAGTTGTCGGGCGTTGCCTTCACGACCTGACGTAGAACATATGCTGCCTCAGCAAAGCGGCGTACCTGGATCAGGGCTGATGCATAACCCAGGGCATACTCTGGTACATCCGGCTTAACTTCAACCGCCTGCCGGTAGTAATCGAGCGAGCGTTGCGGATCCTCCTTGCGAAATGAGGCGCCCAGCTTGGCCAACAACATGGCATTACGAGGGTTCTTCGTCAGGAGCTTCTCGATGGCTTTGCGTGCCGTGTTGGGATCGTCACTATTGGCTGCTTCAATCTCTTCCGGTGTGCCAATCACCCCGTTTTTCTGATTACCGTTCGTTGCTTGTACTTCGATTCCTGCAGCCTTGGCCACCGCCACGGCTTCTTCCTGCTTGCCAGCCTGTTGATAGACGTAGACCAGGCGCGTGAGGATGAACTTGTCGCCGGGCTTCAGTTTCTCAGCCGCTTTCAAGTCCGCCACTGCAGCGTCATAGGTTTTAGCTTCGGTTGACAAGTCAGCGCGTTCGATCAAAGCGGCGAGATTCTTCGGGTCGTCGGCAAGTACATGGTCCAACGTGCTCCTGGCGCTTACCTGGTCGCCGTTGGCGCGTTGTGCAATCGCCAATCCCACCCAGGCGGAAGCAGGCGCCTCTTTATCAAGCGTGGCCCGTTTTGCCAGGTCCAAAGCTTCCTGCTTGTCGCCGGCACGCAGGCGAATCTCGGATAGCATCCGCAGCGCTACATTGTCTTTCGGTTCAATCGCCAGCGCCTGGCGAAACAACTTCTCGGCCTCCGCATCCTTGCTCCGGCGCACCAGTAACGCTCCCAGAGCTGAAGATGGAAGCGACCAGTTCTTCTTCAGATCAATGGCTCGACGATAGGCTACCTCGGCCTCATCCAGGCGGGACAATGAGACGAAGGCATTGCCCCGTTGGAACTCTGCTTCGGGAAAGTCTGGCTTTACCTTAACTGCCTGCTCGTAGTATTCGAGTGCCTGCTCGAAATTGCCCTTCGCATGGGCATTTTGGCCGCGCTCGAACAGCTTCACCGGATCAGCTGCCGCATCGCCAAACGGATCATCTTGCGCGTTTACCTGCCCGGCCAGGCACGTCAGGAGAAGGATCGCGCACACGGCAGCGAGAGAATATTTCCGCCAGGCTGAATACTGCATTTCAAGCACGAGGTGTCGCCCAGGAAGCCCTTGTCTATCATTGAAAAAACTGATCTCGGGGAGAGACTCGAATGTTAGCATGCGGTGACTGAGTGCGTCCAAAAATGGGCCTGAAAATCAGCGCTAATGCTGACTAGGATGCTGGTTGCTTTGCTGTTGATGCATGAGCTACCATGCAGCGCAAACTAATTAGCAATACTATCAAGAAGGAAACGTCAAAGGTGTCAGTCTGTTTTGATTCAGATCGACTCGCAGCGGCGGCAGGCGACAAGCAGGTCCGCGACGATCCAGCAGCAACCGCACAGCTGAAGGAAGAGCAGTTGCGCGAATTGTTTCGCCGCCTTGGATCCGTGGTGGTGGCGTACTCAGGCGGAGTTGATAGCAGCTACGTCGCCTACGTTGCTAATGCTGAACTCGGAGAACGCGCGCTTTGCATCACCGGTGAATCAGCGAGTCTCGCACAATATCAGAGAACAGAGATCGATCGAGTGGTGCGAGAGTTTGGTCTACACCACGAAATAATTCAAACTGAAGAGTTAGAGAATCCTGGCTATCGCGCTAACAACGCCGACCGCTGCTACTTCTGTAAAGACGAGCTATATACGAAGCTTGAGTCGATCGCGAAGAGTCGTGCGTTTGAGACGATTGTTGATGGTTCAACCACAGACGACGTTCATGACTATCGTCCGGGCCGCAAAGCCGCCCGGCAACATAGCGTGCGTAGTCCATTGATTGAGGTTGGTCTAAGCAAAGCCGAAGTGCGGACATTAAGTAAAAGAGTAGCATTGCCTACCTGGGACAAGCCGGCGAGCCCCTGCCTGTCATCCCGCATAGCCTACGGAACGCCGGTAACGATCGAACGATTGAGTAAGATCGATCGGGGCGAAGAGATTCTACGCGAGTTTGGCTTCCGCGAGTTTAGAGTGCGTCACCACGATACGTTGGTCCGGATTGAAATAGCCCCGGAGGAGATGTCGCGTGTTCTAAACAAAGAAGTGATCGACTCCTTGGCGCAGCAGTTTCGCGAACTTGGTTTCAAATATGTCACATTGGACCTGCACGGTTTTCGTAGTGGTTCGCTCAACGAAGCGCTGGTCCAGATTCAATAGCTCTGGTTGAATTCAGATCTTGCGCTTTCAGTCCCGAATACCGAGCGGTTGGTTGTTCCAAGAACGGGAGACACTTAAATGTCCAGCATGTACAGCACCATCTACGTCGACGACATCCGTGAGATCAAAGAAGAGAATCCGTTTGAGTCGATGATGTCGCGTTTCGACCGCGCAGCGCAGTTGCTCGATCTCGACCCTGACCTCTACGCAGTCCTGCGCTGCCCCACCCGCGAGCTCAAGGTCTATATCCCCACCAGGATGGATTCCGGTCGCATTCAGGTTTTCGAAGGCTTCCGCGTCCAACACAATTTTGCAAGAGGTCCAGCCAAGGGAGGAATACGTTATGCGCCGGATGTCAATCTCGATGAGGTGCGGGCGCTAGCCGCCTGGATGACGTGGAAGTGTGCGGTAGTCAACGTCCCGTTCGGTGGCGCCAAAGGTGGAATCATTTGTGATCCGGCGCAGATGTCGACCGGTGAACTCGAACGCATGACTCGACGCTATGCTGCTGAGTTGCTCGACTTCATTGGCCCAGAAAAGGATGTTCCCGCCCCGGATATGAATACCAACGAGCAAACGATGGCCTGGATCATGGATACCTACTCCATGCATGCGCGACACACAGTCACGGCCGTGGTCACCGGGAAGCCAATCGATCTGGGTGGATCATCCGGGCGGAGGGAGGCCACTGGAAGAGGCGTCCTGTTTGTCGTCAATGAAGCCATCAAACGCTTCAAAATGACGCCCACGGAGACGCGGGTGGTGGTTCAAGGGTCCGGCAATGTGGGCGGCATTGGCGCAAGGTTACTGCACGAGGCTGGTTACAAAGTTGTAGCGATATCGGACATTCACGGCGGCATTTACAATCCAAATGGCATTAACATTCCGGAAGCCTTGAAGTACCTCGGCGAAACCAGATCATTTGAGGACTATCCTGGGGTTGAGTTTGTGGGGAATCGTGAATTGTTGGAATTAGAATGCGATGTGTTGGTTCCTGCTGCTACCGAAAATCAGATCACTTCCCAGAATGCTGATCGTCTAAAGTGTAAGGTGCTTGCAGAAGGGGCCAACGGACCAACCACAGCAGCTGCGGATCGGATTTTGCACGACAAAGGCGTCTTTGTTATCCCCGACATCTTAGCCAACGCCGGAGGAGTTACTGTTTCCTATTTTGAGTGGGTCCAGGACCGGATGGGATATTTCTGGCGCGAGGACGTTGTGAACCAGCGGCTGCAGGATACGATGGTTGCAAGTTTCAACGATTTGTGTCGATATGCGGATGCTCATTCGGTTGATACAAGGACCGCAGCGTACATGCTGGCGATAGACCGCGTGGCCTATGATACGCGGATGAGAGGCTTCTACGCGTGACGGAAAAAACATAAACAGAATGGGCGCTAAGTCGTGAAAAACTCTTGATTTCCAATTGAAGGTAGAGTATGGTCTGGCTGATTTACCACTCGGACCAGCAGCAAGATTTTTCAACTTGAGACGTGCG
>DATFRK010000629.1:0-6703 GCA_035263325.1 Pyrinomonadaceae bacterium
GCAAGGAGCTGATGCGGTTAGCAAGAGACAAGGAGTTCGGCCCGCTTAAGAAGCAGTCTGGTGCGTTTGCCTTCGTGATGGGCCAACACGAATGGCGCATCGAGAAAAAGCTTGGGGGCGGCGGCCCCATGATGGATCTTGGAATCTATGTAGTGCAAAGCGCGATCATGGCTGCGAACGGTGAAATTCCCATTTCGGTAACTGCACAGGAAGCTCCAAAAACCAGGCCAGACTTTTTTAATGAAGTCGAGGAAAAGCTCAGTTGGACCATGGATTTTGCCAGCGGCGCGCGCTGTGAAGGAGTCACCGGCTTCAATCATTCGGTCAACACTTTTCGCGCCGAAGGCTCTCAAGGCTGGATCGAATTTCCGCGAGATGCCTTCAGTTATAGCGGAGCGGTGTGCACTACGAGTCGTGGTCCACTTGCTTATGAAAAGATGAACCAGCAGGCCGCCCAGATGGACGACTTTGCTGACTGCCTTTTAACTGGACGCAAAACGCCTGTACCGGGAGAAATGGGCCGGACTCACATGGTGATCATTAGCGCGGTGTACGAAGCCGCTCGTACGGGCAAGCCCGTCAAGATACACATCTAACCTTTTCATCATTCAAACCGGAGTGGTTACGTGGCCCGGGCACCTAAGAGAAACTGATGGAACCAAAGTTTTTTAGCACGGCCGCGTTGTTCTGCGCCTGGCTCGAAAAGAATCACGAACGCAGCCAGGAGCTGCTGATCGGCTTTCACAAGAAGGGGTCAGGCAAGAAGAGTCTTACTTATCCTGAAGCGCTCGATGAAGCCTTGTGTTTCGGGTGGATTGACGGCGTCCGTAAGAGTATCAACAACACTAGCTACACTATCCGGTTCACGCCGCGTAAGAAGAAGAGCATTTGGAGCAGGGTAAATATCAGACATGTGGAACGGCTTAAGTCGCAAAACCGGATGAAACCGGCGGGCCTCGCCGCTTTTGCTATTCGGGATCCAAAAAGATCCGGCATCTATTTGTATGAAAAGACTGCTCAGGAACTCACCCCTGAGTTTCAGAAGAAATTCAGTCAGGACAAGAAAGCCTGGGCGTTCTTTCAGGAACAACCGCCCGGCTACCGAAAAATTGCCGTGCTCTACCTAATGAGTGCGAAGAAAGAAGAGACGCGACTGCGTCGTCTGGAGCAACTAATTGCCCTGTCTGCCAAGTCAGCTCGACTTGGATTGATATCTCCAAAGAAACAACTTAAAGAACCCTAAGCGGTAGAGACTGTGGGTAGCCTGGTTTCCGATCAACTCGTTCTTGTTAACGACACACACTCTCAACGGATAAACACATGAAACGAACCTGCTTCCTTCTCTCCATTATTCTACTTCTAGCCAACCTGGCCTTGGCGCAAACAACCGATAACTACGAACCTGGACCAGACTCCAAACCGCAAGCAGGCGTGCCAAAAGGCGAGGTGCTCAAGTTCACCTTTGATAAGTCAAAGATCTTTCCCGGCACTACGCGCGACTACTGGATCTACATCCCCGCGCAATACAAGCCGGACACCCCAGCCTGTGTCTACGTTCAACAAGACGGCGTGCGTTTTGAAGCGCCGACTGTATTCGACAATCTGATTCAGAAAAAAGAGCTGCCGGTAATGATCGGAGTTTTTGTTGCGCCTGGCGTGGTGAAAACAGCTGACTCCAATGCAGCCCTCGATCGCTTTAACCGGAGCTTCGAATACGATGGCCTGGGTGACAACTACGCGCGCTTCTTGTTGGACGAACTGTTGCCCGATGTCGAAACTAAGAAAGCCAGCGACGGCCGCGTGATCAAACTTTCTCACGAAGGTAACGACCGCGCGATCGGAGGCGCTTCGAGCGGCGCGATTGCCGCGTTTACTGCTGCCTGGGAACGTCCCGACGCTTTTTCGCGGGTCTTCAGTTCAATTGGCACTTACGTCGATCTCCGTGGCGGATTGCGCTACTTGTCCAACATCCGTAAGTACGAACCCAAACCGATTCGGGTGTACATCCAGGATGGCTCAGGCGACCTGAATATTTATGGTGGCGACTGGTGGATGTCTAACCAAACAATGGAACGCGCCTTGACCTTTGCCGGCTATGAAGTGAGCCACGTTTTTGGCGATGGCGCTCACAATGGTAAGCATGCCACTGCGATCTTCCCTGACGCGATGCGCTGGCTTTGGAAGGACTGGCCCAAGCACGTCTCGTCGAGTCCTTCCAAGAACGCCACCCTGACTGACATTCTCGTACCAGGCGAGAACTGGCAACTGGTTTCAGAAGGATACAAGTTCACTGAGGGACCAGCCGTGAATGCTCGCGGTGAAGTCTTTTTCAATGACATTACCGGCAGCAAGACCTATAAGATCGGGCTTGACGGCAAGGTTACCGAGTTCATTGCCGATTCCAAGAAAGCAAACGGACAGGCGTTTGGTCCTGATGGCCGCCTGTACGTCGTCGCCAGCGGCGAACAGAAAATTCTGCGCTACGAAGTTGACGGCACCGCCAAAGTAATTGCTGATGGCTGGGCCGGCAACGATATCGTGGTGGCCCAGAACGGCAATGTCTACGTCACTAATCCGCCGGCAAACAACGCAAACGATCCCAGCAAGGTCTGGCTGATCAAACCCAACGGTGATAAGCAGGTCGTAGATACAGGTCTCGCCTACGCAAATGGCCTCACGCTCTCCCCGGATCAAACCCTGCTCTACGTGGCAGACTATCGCTCTCACTGGGTTTACAGCTACGTTATCAAGCCCGACGGGACACTCGACTACAAACAACGTTACTACTGGCTGCTGGTTCCCGATACAGCCGACCGCAGTAACGCCGACGGCATTCGCGTTGATCGTGATGGCCGTTTGTACGTGGCCACGGCGTTGGGGGTCCAGGTGGCAGATCAGGCTGGTCGAGTGCAATGTATTTTGCCGACGCCCAATGGTCGGGTTTCAAACCTCGCCTTTGGTGGCGCCAAATTCGATACGCTCTATGTGACCAGCGGTGATAAGGTCTACAAGCGAAGGTTGAAGGTGATTGGAGTCAACGCCTGGGACAAGCCGCTTAAGCCCGCGGCTCCACGACTGTAAGCTTGAGCAATAGGACCACATGTCAGCGCCGCTGCCAGCAATCTTCTTCGGACACGGCAATCCGCTGAATGCCATCCAACGGAACGCGTTCACAGACGCCTGGTCCGCCATCGGTCAAACGATCCCGCGGCCCCAGGCAATTCTGTCAATCTCAGCGCATTGGTATCTACCGGGAACCTTCGTCACCGCGAGCGCCGCTCCGCGCACGATTCATGATTTTGGCGGCTTCCCACCAGAACTCTATCAAGTGAGATATCCCGCCGCCGGTAGTAGGGCACTGGCTGAAAGGGTACGGGATCTTTTGCGACCGGTGACCGTCGGACTCGATCATCAGTGGGGCCTGGACCACGGTACCTGGTCCGTGCTTTGTCATGTGTTTCCGCACGCTGACGTGCCAGTGGTCCAACTCAGCATCGACGAAACGCAGCCCGCCGCTTTTCACTACGAGCTGGGAGGACGACTAACAGCACTGCGCGATGAAGGTGTACTGGTGATCGGCAGCGGAAATCTCGTACACAATCTCCATGCCTATGCCTGGGGCCGTCATCCTGTGGAACCATTTCCCTGGGCGGTACGGTTTGAAGATGAGATCAAGGCCCATTTGCGCGCCGGGCACCATAAACCAGTGATCGCGTACGAAACTCTCGGTCCTGATGCAATGCTGTCGGTGCCAACCCCGGAGCATTACCTGCCTTTGCTGTATGTCATTGCCCAACAGCGAAAGAATGAGGAAGTTAGTTTTCCGGTAGAAGGAGTCGATGGCGGCTCAATCTCAATGCTCGGGGTACAAGTCGGGTAGAAGTGATGCCATGGCCTTGCGCCGTGGTAACTCACGCTGTCTGCTACCTGCTCTAAATTGCCACTTTAGGATGCCATGGCCTTGTGCCATTGGAGTTTCACGCTGCCAATTGCTCGGATTTGTTCGAATAGCGTGAGCCTCCACGGCGCAAGGCCGTGGCATCTCTCTGTGATTCGGGCTCGCTGGTAGCCGCGAGCGTAATCCTCCACGGCGCAAGGCCGTGGCATCAGTCATTCGCGGTGATAGTATTTGCGTTCGACCATTAAACAACCATGCCTGACCTGTTGGTAAATCTCCTGAAGCTACCCAAGCTCGAACCGCTGCACGACAAAAACATCACCATTCGCCGGGCCCAACCTTTTGAAATCACTCCGGTCACAACTTTCGTTGCCGAAAATTTTTCGCCTGCCTGGGCGGACGAAATCACAGTGGGTTTCAGTCACAAGCCAGTTACCATCTACCTTGCTACAATTGAGAACAAGATCGTTGGCTTTGCGGCGTATGAATGCACCCGGCGTGGCTTCCTTGGTCCAACCGGCGTACTGGAGCGAGCGAGAGGCATGGGCATTGGCAAAGCGCTGTTGATTTCAGCGCTGCAGGGACTCAAGGAGATGGGCTACGTTTACGCGGTAATCGGGGGTGCCGGGCCGGTACGCTTTTATCAACAGGCAGTCGGCGCCATCGTAATTCCCGACAGCGAGCCAGGCATCTACACAGATTTGCTGAAATAGATTCATGAACTCCACCCAGGAACTCCAGGCAAAAGTCGCTCCCACCAGCAAGAAATCGCTGGTGCCCCCCGGTCCGAAAGGCAGTCCCGTCATGGGCGTCATGGCGGATTACAACCGCGATGCGCTCGAGTTCATCACTCGGTGCCGCGACTACGGTGATGTGGTTAGAACAAGATTTCTTTGGGTATACGCCTACTTCCTGTACAACCCGAAAGACATTGAGACGCTTTTGACGACCAATGCCAAGAGCTTTCGCAAAGCCCAGTCGTTGCGTTCGCCATTTTTCTTTCGCCTGGTAGGCAACGGCCTGGTGACCAGTGAGGGCGAGTTTTGGCGGCGACAGCGACGCCTCGTCCAACCCGCGTTTCATCGGCAAAGGATTAGCAGTTATGGCGAGGTGATGGTGCAGTATGCCCAACGCGCAATCGCCAATTGGCGTGACGGTGAAAAACGCGATCTCGCCAGGGATATGACTCGCTTGACGCTCGAGATCGTGGTGAAGACTCTCTTCAATTCCGACGTTTCTAACGACGCAGATCATGTCGGTGAACAACTATCGGAAATAGTGCAACCGTTCGCCAATCAGGCTACCGTAAAATGGATTCTCGACAATCGCCTCCCTACCCCGGGTCACAGACGCTACTTCAAATCGGTTAGCGAAATTGACCGCATCGTTTTTCGCATCATCTCGGAACGACGGGCCAGCAAATCAGATGTGGGTGACCTGCTCTCAATGTTGCTGGAGGCCCAGGACGAAGATGGCAGCCAGATGACGGACACGCAACTACGTGACGAAGTCATGACCTTGTTCCTGGCCGGCCACGAAACAACGGCCTTGTCACTTTCCTGGAGTTGGTACTTACTCGCCACCCACCTTGAGGCAGAACAGAAATTTCATGCGGAGCTTGAGGAAGTCTTGGGTGGTAGGGCACCACAGGTCGCCGACCTGCCAAAGTTGAAATACACGGAAATGATCGCGAAGGAGGCGATGAGGCTATACCCACCGGCGTATGCTGTGGGTCGCGAAGCAATTGAGGAAACGGAGATCGGTGGCTACCGAGTTCCGCGCGGCACACAAATCTTTGCGTTTCAGTGGGTGACTCAGCGCGATCCACGTTACTTCACCAATCCCGATAGTTTTGAACCCGAGCGTTGGGCCCCGGAAAAAAGTGAGCAGATTCCGAAGTACGCTTACTTCCCGTTCGGCGCCGGGCCACGTCAATGCATTGGCAATTATTTTGCGATGATGGAAATTGTGCTGTTACTGGCGACGATCGGTCAGCGGTTCAAGTTCAGAGTGCAGCCAGATCACAAGGTTGAACTATTGCCTGTCTTATCGCTGCGTCCAAAGAATGGCCTGCCAATGATCGTTTCGGCAAGATAGCGTGAATCTCTGCGCAACCTCAACGTCTCTGATGTGTCACTGCGGTTGAGTAGGTGTTCAGAGGCGTTAAACAGAGCTTCATTGCTTGTTTGACAACAAGCAGATGACAAAGTGAGACCCTGCCTTTGGTCCGCTTGTCCAGTTCTCAACGGTCTTGGTGTTATTTCGTGTGAATTCGTGGATCGTCAGTGACTGAGAACTCACCATCCACGAAATAACACCAAGACCGTTGAGAACTGGACAACACTAAAATGGCGCAAGTGTTTCTAAGGAGGCGCAGAGCTGCAACCATGAGAGAGACACGGGTTGAAAAAATTTACACCGAAGGTGTTCTCGACGCCTTCCTCGTGAAAAGCGATTCCTCACTCCATTGCGTTAACGATCTTCCCCCACTCTTCAATCGTTAGTGTCTCTGCGCGCCGCTGTAACTCAATACCCGCTTTGCACAAGACGATGCTGGCCCCACCATTTTTCTGAACCGTCTCCTGCACTCTCCCCGGCGAGCGGCGCAAGTTGTTCAAGATAGTCTTACGCTTCTGCGCAAAACCGGCACTCACTGTCGCCCAAAGCAGCCGTTCATCTTTTACTTTCACCGGCAGCACAGGTCTAAACTTCAACCTCATCACGCTGCTCCAAACCTTCGGTGGCGGTCGAAACGCCCCTGGCGACACATCAAAGAGTTTTTCTGTCTCACAGTAACCCTCGATG
>DATFRK010000630.1:0-7851 GCA_035263325.1 Pyrinomonadaceae bacterium
AACCGCAGTCGCCAGTGGCGACGGGCGAGTTGACGTCGTCTATGTTGGTCCAACCGGCACTCCGTTTCACCGGGTGCTCGATGTACAGTCAGCGAAATTTCTCCCCAATGGGAACCAGAGCGGCATCACGATTGTGGGCAACGAGACCAACATTGGCGGTACCCTCACCGCCTCACCGGTATTGCTTTGCTCAAGTTTCAAACAACTCGAATTAATCGGCCGCGGCACAGACAACAAACTGTGGTACGCACATTTCACTGGTCCAAACTCACCCTGGGGTTGGGTTGACGGCCGCTGGATCTTGCAAGGCTGGAGTGGTTGGGGCGATGTCAATGGACATTTTGCGGGTAATGCCACGATTGTCCAGGGAGCAATGGGCAGTTTCGCCGCGGCAAGTACGCGGACCGGCAAACTAGTCACCGCTTCAATTATTCAACAGAGTCTGCTCGATAACCATCAGGATCAGAAGCTTTACTACAACACCTTCGATTCAGAACGTTATGCAGTGCAGCCCTGGAAGACCGTGATCTGGCGCGGTCACGAACTGGCGGGCCAACAGCGGTTCTTGGGTCAGCCGGCAGTGGCGGCCATGGACAGAAACTTCGCGCTTGCCTACATCGACAGCAATTTCAATGCGCGTCGAGCGCGGTTGAGCGACTTGAACGACACCTCCTTTGTTGGTATCGACAACAGCACGCAAGTCAACTGGGCTGCACCCGTGGATCCGGTAACGGTTTCGTCTGTTGCCGGTCTGTCAGACACGTTCTTGGTAGGCGGCGATGGTCGGATCCGTCACATTCGTCGGGGAGATCGAGTTGCCAGTACCACCACAACGATTCTTACCGCGCCTGTGGGCGTAACGTTTACCGCGGAGCCCGCGGTCGTCGGTTACGGTGGCGGACAATTGGAAGTGGTGGCGGTCTCTCAGGCGGGCTCTCTGTATCACTGGCGATTTCAAAATGGAATTTGGAGTGCAGCGACGCAACTAAGTGGGTCGTCATTGTCGCAGCCTGCGTTGGTAAATCTCGGCGGTGGTCAACTCGCAACCCTCGCCATCGGCTCTAACCAGCACCTCTATCTTTGGTATTTCAGTAACGGCGCCTGGGCCAATGCTCGTCAGATAAACTCCACGTTTCTCATTAATCCCGTTCTGTTTGGGCCGCTGGCGGTGTCGAGTTGGGGGGAAGGATGCATTGATCTGGCGGTGGTTGAAGCCAACACGGGTGCGCCGTATTACGAACGTCTTGGCGCCGCATTGATCACGGCCGCGTCTCCATTGGTCACGGGAATGACTCCTGGCTTCAACTTCACGAGTTTGAGTGGGAACTGGATCGACACGCCAAATGTCACTGCGCTCAGCGCTACGCGAATCAGCATCTTGGCAGTAGGTACCGACCATGTAGTTTACAGTCGTTGGTCGTGGCCTGATCCGTCGAGTCGTGTGATCATCGGCGCAGCCCCGGCAATTCTGTGGGACGGATATGAAAACCTGGGTGGGCTTAATCTGTTGCTGGGTGGCGTGGCGAAGACTGGAGCAAATGAGTTAACTGCGGTTGGTCTCGACACCAATGGTCACGTCTTTCTGAGTCGCTTTAACGGCGGGAAGTGGAACCAGTACCAGCCTGTCCAGGGGCAGAACACACAAACGCAGTTGAGTCCGCCATTGTTTCGCCCCACCGTCAGTGTGTTGCAATAGAGATTGCGCAATTTTGGTGATTTGAATCGGTAGGTTTACAACTTCAATCTCAACACAGTCGGATCCTTCAACTTGTCCTCCGCAGCCAGGTGTCCCGTTGCATCAATTGCGCCCCACTGGCTGTTGGCTATGAAATAAAAGTCGTCCTTGACTAGGACTCCGAGGGTGGGTTCATCAAAAACAGGATTGTTGGCTTCAATTGTTTCGTAGTGGTCCACCTGTGTCAGCTCTCTATTAAGCGAGAGCAGGACGAGACGCTCTGGGTTAACGCCGTTCTGCACGCCCAGCAAGTTACCCTTATGAAAGTACAGGCCATCGATCCCCAGCAGGGTGAAGGCAGAAGTAAGGCTGGTAATCCGTTTCGTCGCTAGCTCCACCACAAAAATGCCCCTGGCGTAGTCCGCGACAAACAGGTGTTTCTGATCAGGTGAGAAGTCGAGACCTTGAGGTGAAACAAACGGGTCGCCCACAAAGAATTGCTCCAGCTTCTGGGCATCGCGTCTGACCACGTAGATAGCCGGGGTAACGCTGTCAGTGGCGAAGACGTCGCCAGCCGCGTTGAGGGCCAGATCCCCGAGCCAATGAGGCTTGCTGCGATCGGCAATGAGAAACTTCTGCAGCAGCGCTCCGGTTCGCAAATCGAACTTGAAGATACCAGAACTGCCATTATCCTCTGCCTGGTAGTGGGCCATTTGTGGATGAGCGGCCGTGCAAACCCAGAGCACACGACGTGGCGCATCAACTTTCATCCCCATCACGCTCCAGAGGCCACTGCTCTCGTCTGCAAAAACTTGCTCCTCACCTTTGCTGGTGATCCTCAGAATTTTGCGTTTGTAGACACTGCTCAGATAGAAGATCCCAGTCTCCGTATCGTAGGCAACACTCTCCGGCACCAGTCCTTTCTCATGTACGGTGAACGCGGCAATACTGCTGACCTTCGGGGCACTATTGCTTTCCAATCTCCTTTGAATTGTTTTGAATTCGCTCGTTTCGCGTAGCGAGGCAAGATCCGGGTCCTTCTCGGCCGGGAAGACCAGGCCCATCGCTGCTAACTTATTGAGCCACTGCAACGCTTCATTGGGGTTGCCGTTCAAGCAATAGGCAACGGCGAGGCTGTACATCAGCCGGGGATGGTTGGGCCGTAGTTCGGTGGCGCGTTTCATGTCTTCGAGGAAGACTGGATAGTTCTTCTGCTGGTAGGCCTTGCGCGCCTCCGTCTCGTAGTAGCGCCCGTCCTTTGGCGTTGTGTCCTGGGCGAGACTTAAGGTGGATATAAGGAGTAGTGAAGGAAGAAAGGTCTGGATGAGTCTCACGCTTTTGCCTAATCATTGAAATCATCCACAACATCCGCAGACGAAGGCTTATCCAGCAGCTTGAAATGCTTGATCTTCGTGTTGAGGGTGGTGGTATTTAGTTTGAGCAGCCGCGCGGCCCTGACCTGCGAGCCGGCGGTAATCCGGAGCGCCCTTTTGATTAGCGAAATTTCGAAGCGCTCGACCTCATCGTAGAAGTCAAAACTTTCATCGAGGGCGGGTGTCTCAATGCCTTCCAGATCTTCAACCGCAGCATTTAGCGACGCCAGCAGGCGGCTGATATCAGCGATCCGTTGGTAAAGCAGTTTTGCTTCCGCCGGGAGTTCGGGCCTGGGGGAAACGGCGACAGATTGTAGGTGTTGGGCACGCATCATTGTTTTCCATTTACCTTGATTGGAGATGCGGGGTGACAATTCAGCCTAGGAGGTCAGCGGCCCGAAAGTCCTAAGAAATGTCTGATAAATTCTTGATAGATTTCTAATAGTGAAGGATTTGCTCCAAAATCGAGCCTTTCTTTCCCGAGGCCGCTGTTCCCGAAATTGGAACAGGCTATCGATGCCACACCGACGCAGACAAAATCCTTGTGGCAAAAATTAGGGGAGTGGTGTTATATCAGTGGACAGGTACGAACAATCAACGACCACCAGCTGATGGCGGAGTTACTAATGTAGAGCAAAATCAAGGCACTCGCGCAGCAGCGAGCCGGGATCAATCTCCCGCAATGCGCTTTTGGGAGCTAAGGTAAAAGCCGGTAGTACCTCTCTGAAACGCCGCTTTAAGCAAACCACACCTCAACTGGCACCATCCAAAGGCCCGAAGTTCCTCAATTAGTGTTTAGGCCTCTTTCCTGGCTCATTCGTGTTTCGTGCTCTTGAGCAATAGCGAGTTCGTCAGCCCATGAATAAGCGCGCGCTCCATTTCTACCACTTTGGCCCCTTTCGTTTGAACGCCACCGAACGAGTACTACAGCGTGGCGCCGAACTGGTGCCCTTATCGCCGAAAGTCTTCGACACGCTGCTCGTGCTGGTAGAAAACTGCGGTCACGTCGTTGATAAAAACGATCTGATGCAGGTGCTTTGGCCCGATAGCTTCGTGGAAGAGAGCAGCCTGACACAAAACATCTCCTTGCTGCGCCGCGCCCTGGCGGAAAATGGCGAGGACCGACAGTACATTGAAACCATTCCCAAGCGTGGCTACCGCTTTGTTGCCGATGTGCAAGAGGTGGATGAGTTCAGTGACGAGATCGAGGAAAGCAACGAGCTACCACCGGAGTTTGCCGGCACTGCAAAAGCTGTCAACGTCAAGGCGGGATCACGGCCCGGCGGTTCAGTCAGTACCCGGCAGTGGCCCAGAGTTGCTTTCTACGTCGTTGCCTGTGGTCTATTGCTTGCTGGCTTGATTGTGCTCGTTCAACGATCAAGAGGAGCGAAGAGTGGGAACGCAGAATTTGCGCCGAAGTCGATCGCCGTGTTGCCGTTCAAGACGATTGGAACGAACGGTGAAAGTGAATTGCTGGGGCTGGGAATGGCGGACGCACTAATCATTAAGCTCAGCCGCCTCGAGCAGTTCACCGTCCTGCCTACCAGTTCAGTCTTCCGTTACACAAGTCGTAACCAGGATGCAGTAGCAATCGGCAAGTCCCTATTGGTTGAGGGCGTGCTGGATGGGACAGTGCAACGCGATGGCGATAGAGTTCGGGTTTCGGCGCAACTGATCAGACTTTCGGACGGCAAGACGGTTTGGTCCGGAAAGTTTGACGAACGCTATGGCAGCATCTTTGCTCTGCAAGATTCGATCTCAGACCAGGTGACTGCTTCGCTGTCTCTCCCAGTGATCGGCAAGAACAAAGTCGTGCATGCGACGGAAAACACCGAAGCTTACCAGGCCTTTCTCACCGGCCTGTACTTTTGGAATCGCCGTACGAAGGAGAACATACCCAAGGCTATTGGTTATCTGGAACAAGCGGTGCAAAAGGATCCGGACTTCGCCCGGGCCCACGCGATACTTGCTGACTGTCACTATTTGAGTGCCCAGGACGAGTATGGCATGGTGCCCGCGGAAGATGCGTTTCAATTAGCTGACGCCTCGTTAACCAGGGCACTCGAACTCGACGATCGACTGGCCGAGGCCCATACAACCAAAGCTGGATTAATGTTGGCCCGGGCGCAGTTCGACGACTCCGGTCGCGAGTTTCGGCGAGCGTTGGACCTCAATCCCAGTTACGCGGTGGCCCATCTGCGTTATGGCTATTACCTGCTGTGGGATTTCCGTTTGCCTGAAGCCGTTGAGCAAATGAGACGAGCCCAGGAACTCGATCCGGTGTCGCCGGTCGCAAACAGTGCGCTCGCGGGAATGCTTGTCCTGGCGCGCGATTACGACAATTCGATCAAGTTCTCGCTACGCTCACTCGAGCTCGAGCCGAACTCCAGCGGCGCCCGGTTGAACCTGGCGGATGCTTATCTTCACAAGCGGATGTTTGCGGAGGCGCTGCACGAGTTTGACAAGATCCCGGCGGATGAATATGTGCTGCTGGAGAAAAGTTACGGGCTGGCGGCTGCGGGTCGCCGGGACGAAGCGCTGAAACTTTTCGCGCAACGTGAAAAACAACCGGGCGGCGTACCACCATTCGCTTACGCTCGCTTTTACGGCGCAATGGACGACCTTGATAAGGCTTTTGCCTGGTTGGACAAGATCCGAATCAATCGCTACAACATCGCGTCGCTAAAGTACGATCCGCAACTCGATTCCTTGCGAGCCGATCCCAGATTTGCAGATTTCCTCAAACGCCATCAGATTCAATAGCGGCTCAATCCTGCGTCGCGTCCCCTGAACTTGCCCAGGCGCGCCAACGTCAAAAAAATCCTTGTGAGAATTCCTCACCGATTGCCTATTATGCGGAGGCGATGGTGGAACCGAACCGCAAATGGGGAATGCTTAGCCTGTCACTGGTCCTTGGCCTCGGCGCGGCAATAGTATCGTTGCTGTTCTTCGCCTGGCTCGCCAACGAAGTGTTGGAAGGTGAACTACAACACTTTGATACCGTAACCAGAAACGGTGTCCATCAGCTTGCTTCTCCTGGACTGACTGCAACGATGCAAGCTGTTTCGTTTCTTGGTTCGGCGGTTTTCCTGACCGCGGCGACCATACTGATCGTGATTTGGTTCGTGCTGCGACACTGGCGCCGGGAAGCAGTCCTGTTTACTGTCACCATGATTGGTGCGGCGATCCTGAATACGACTCTCAAACTTACCTTCCGGCGTTCACGACCCGTGCCTTACTTCAATTTGCTTGCGCCCGAGTCTTACAGTTTTCCTAGCGGCCATGCACTCGCATCTTTTTGCTTCTACGGAGCGTTGGCCACGATTCTCAGCGCCAAGATAAGAAACCGGAGGCTAAGAGTTGCTATCTGGCTCTTCGCGGGCGCTATGTTCCTGCTGATTGGTTTCTCGCGAATTTACCTTGGAGTGCACTACACCACCGATGTCCTGGCAGGATACTCAGCCGCCCTGATCTGGGTGCTGGTAGTAAGATTTGCGGAGTTGCAGTTGGTGCGGCGAAGAAAAAGTAGAGATAAAGGAACTACAGAAACCTAACTGATCGTGCCGTGGCCGTTTGTTTCCAAAGCATCACGCTGAGCGAGTAGCAGCTTCAGTTCAACTGCCAGTCCGCCATCGGGTGCATTGCTTGCTCTGACGGAACCTCCGTGGAGGCGCACTGCACGTTCGGTGATTGCCAGCCCCAGTCCGGTACCGCCACCACTTTGCCGGTCTCGTGCGTCTTCGGTGCGATAGAACGGACGAAAGATCCTTTCCAGCGCGTCTTCCGGAACACCGTGCCCGCGATCGCGTACGCTGATGACGGCAAAATGATCGCCGGAGCCGTTCTGCTGGCGCAGCGCAACTTCCACTGTCGTCCCTTCCGGTGTAAAGCGAACAGCGTTGCGCACTACGTTCTCAATCGCACTGCGCAGTAGTTCTTCTACTCCGGTGATAGAGCACCTCTCAGCCGACACCACCTGCACGCCACGGTTAATGCTACGAGCTTCGAAATCAGCATCGTCAGCCACCTCACGTACGAGTGAGGTGAGATCAACTTCAGTTTTCTTGCGACCGTCAGTCCCACTCTCAAGCCTGGTCAAAGTGAGCAGCTGGCTAATCATCTCATTGAGATTATCTGACTCGCGTTCAATGCGATCCAGGGCGCCGCTTGCTTCTGCTCCGGAGCGCTGCCGGGCGAGACCAAGAGCTACTCCGAGGCGCGCCAGCGGCGAACGAAGCTCATGGGAAATGTCGCCCAGTAGACGTTGTTGAGCCTTAACCATCGACTCGAGGCGCTGGGCCATCTGATCGAAGTCTCGACCAAGTTGGCCAATTTCATCACGCCGCTTGGCGAGTTTTGGTGTCACGCGCGCCCCCAAGTTGCCCTCCGCTAGTTCGTTCGTCGTCGTCCGCAGTTTTGTTAAAGGGGTGGTCAAATAGCGCGCCAGCCCGTAGCAGAAAAGACCACCCACCAACAGTACAACCAGTAAACGCAAGCCTTGCGTACGTAAGCTCAACTGAAACGGCGTGCGGGGGATGTTTGCTACGTACATGTAACGCTTGCCGCTAGGAGCAACCACGGGTCGCGCGACCACGGAATTGCGCCCGGTAAAATTGAATTCGATGTCGCCGCTCCTGGCTGCCTTGCTGATCAATTCGGCGGTGCCAGTCGGTTCCGCGCGGCCAGACAATTCGCGTCCCTGCTCGTCGAAGAAGGCTGACGATACACCGGAACTCTTTTCGATCTCCTGCAGGTAAATTGCCAGGGCCTGGACTCCTCGCTGTTCGTAGATTTCAGCGGCTT
>DATFRK010000631.1:0-5098 GCA_035263325.1 Pyrinomonadaceae bacterium
TAGGGCGACGCTCATCAGGCCGCTTTCACCGGTTGGTTCCACATCAGGAACTGTGAAGAGCGGCGCTGGACGCAACTTCCCATTCTCGACTACCCGCACCCGACCAGGGCGTTCAGTAAAAATCATCCGCCCATCGGGCGCCCAGACGATGGACCACGGCACCTGAAGGCCTCGCACCACGGTCTCTACTTTGAAGCTAGTGTTTGACTGTGGTGAAGATTCAATTTCACCCGCCCCTTTTCCTGTCGGTGTGTGTCCGCACGCAAGACTAAGAATTATTAGTGTAACAACCAGCCAGAATGGAGTAGGTTTCATTCGAGACACGTATCCTTATGGAGTTCAGGGAACACAACTACATTTAGCTCACAGAGAAGTGCTATCCATGAGACCGGAGGTTTTATTAGTTAACCGGGGGTAAGGGACTCAATGTTGAATGTATTCGTGCAGCAACTTAATTTCGTCGCCCTGTTCACCGACTTCCACGCGTAAGAGATCGCGCATAGAAAGCATTCCTACCCAACGGTCCCCATCAACGACGGGCAGGTGTCGGCTCCCAATCAATTCCATTCGTTCCAAAGCCTGGTGCGGTGTTTCGTCACATTGGATCACCGCTCGCAAATCGCTGGTGACCTCACCGACGCGCACGCGATGCGGATCTTTATGAGCAACAACCACCCGTTTCAGAATATCGCGCTCAGAAAAGACGCCGAGTAGTTTGCCACCATCGTCCAGCACACAGATAGCGCCAATGTTCCGTTCAGCCATAAACTCCGCCACCTCCTGGACAGAGGTAGAGGCCTTCGTTGAGTAAGGCTCACGGTTGCGAATCACATCTCTGATCAGCATCGCATTGCCCTCCTGACTAGTTGGCTGTTGAGGCGCGTATTATAAAGAAAGTGGCGGGTTTCTGTCTCTAACTTTGGTGGGCGGCGCCCCTTTGGAGTGCGGCGACCTGTAACCGCCCTCCAAAGGACTATTGGAACAAGCTTGCCTGGGCGGTGGGCCGGCGGAAAGTGGACGTTTTGGCCGTCTCGTGGGCTCGTTTCTGATTGAACCCCAGCCGGGCGCAGTGAATCTTGAAGAGTCTTTCAGTTGCCTCCCAATACTGTCCCTTACCGCGCATCCGCTCACCAAAAACACTCGAATTCAATTTGCCGTCGCGCGCCTCACGGATGTGGTGCAGGATGCGTTCCGCCTTGGTTGGCAGTTTCTCGCGCAGGCGTTCTTCGAAGTACGGTGCGACGCTGCCCGGTAAACGCAGCATGTTGATAAAGGCAAATTCTGCACCTGCCTCTTTGGCACGTTTGAGCAAGGCAGGGATATCGCTGGAGAGGCCGGGAATGACCGGAGCAATTCCGATCCCTACTTTGATTCCAGCCGCGGCCAGGGCTTCCATTGCGTGAAATCTGGCCTCCGGCAAAGGCGCAAAGGGCTCAACCGCACGCGCGGCTTCCACATCTGTGAAGGGGACCGTAAAACACACGCCAAGGTTTGTCTGACGCGAAAGTTCTTGTAACACATCAATGTCCCGGCGAATCATTGCGGACTTGGTAATTACGCCGACAGGGTTGCGAAACTCAGCGCATATCTCCAGGCACTGTCTCGTCAGTTTATAGTTGGCTTCAAGCGGTAGATAGGGATCCGAAGTGAAGGAGAAGACAATCTCATCGCCCTTCCAGGATGGCTTCATCAGCTCTTTGCGCAACAGCTGCGGCGCGTTCACCTTGACTACGATTTTCCGATCAAAGTCGGTACCGGCACCGTAGCCAAGATATTCGTGAGTAGGTCGGCTGAAGCAGTAAGTGCACCCGTGAATGCAACCGCGATAGCAATTAATCGTGTAGTCAAAACCGACGTCGGGACTATCGTTGTGAGTAATGATCTTGCGAGTCTCGGTTTCCTCGAAGACCTCAAGTTTTGTTTCGGGAGGTTCGCCAATCCACTCCACCGAGTGAGTCAGCCACGGGTTTGGTGGATTCTCAACGTAATGCATACCCGGTACCCCTTGATGAGTTCAGCCAGCACTTGTGTTTTCAGGTGAAACCGATTCAATGGCATCGAACAGTACAAACACCTGTGAGTTTGCACCCTTCTCTTCGAGGGCCACGTAGTCGTTTGTAATCTCGATGATCCGGCCTTGGTAAACGGTCGTTGAAAGACAAGTGATGGTGACTAGTTCGCCCTTGAATCTACGTAAGAGATTTTCCGTATGTTGCCCAGCCATTACTTCGATCCCTCCAGTTTCTGTCGTCAGGATTTGTTGTTGGTCCAGGTGACGAAGAAGAATCGATACTTATCCGGATCCTGCAAGGTTACGAAACGACCGCCCCAACCTTCGTCCACCGGCGGTTGCAGTTCGGGATATTTTTCCCGCACGTTCTCATAGAACGAATCAACATCGTCGACCCCGAGGAAGAAGTGTACTCCTCGGCCGCGGCGCAGCATTGTCTCAAGTTGTTGAGCGAGACTTATTTTCAGTTTTCCCGCC
This sequence comes from Pyrinomonadaceae bacterium, assembly GCA_035263325.1. GTDB lineage: Bacteria > Acidobacteriota > Blastocatellia > Pyrinomonadales > Pyrinomonadaceae > PSRF01. The sequence continues at coordinate 2,489 of DATFRK010000631.1, forward strand.
CGCAACGTCGCCATTGGCGGTTCGGACTCAACGTTAAGCGACTCGATTTCAAAACCAAGTACACCCTGGTAGAAGGCTATCGACTCTTCAAGACTATTGACCTCGAGAAAAAGTAGATCCAGTCCGGTGACGCTCATCATTCAGTCAGCAAGCACAAGGTAGACGCCGTAAGCGCCGGTCAGCACAACTGCCCAAAACGCAACTTCCTGGATTTTGGTGTGACGCCGCAGCCAGTGGTTAACCGGCAAAGAAGCATTAACCGCCAGCATTGCACTGCGCGCCATGAGCACGCCGAAGCCGATCAAAAATAAAGCCAGTATCGCCAGCGGCCAGAGAAACCAGAACCACTGAAAGCGCACCAGGAAGAGCAAGAACATTCCACTTAGCAAACACAAAAGGGCGCTCAGGCAGTGACCAAATACGCCGACATCCTGGGCCGCGGGGGCCGAAGCAGGCACAAACGCAGTCCTCGTTATTGGTGGCTTCCGGCGCGCGTCGTAATCACGCCGGGCTCCCTGATCCTTGAGTACACCGTAGGCCTCATTCAGAGATTTCATCTCTTCTTCGTCGCCACCCAGATCAGGATGGTGCTTCGCCGCCTTACGCTTGTACTGACGATCTATCTCAACCCGTGAGGCCTCTTCGCCAACACCGAGGACTTCGTAGTAATCTTTGCTCGAATTGGCCATAACGATCACTGGACCGCAGGCGGCTCGCCCGGCCAGAGTTTTTTCCGCGAAGGCATGAGCCGCTGCACTTCGAGAGGCGATTTTAGGGGTCGAATTTTCGTTTGGCAATTCCAAAGATTGACGGCCCGGTGAGGTTTGGCGATGACACAGCAATTTAGTGCCGGTGACAACCTGGTATTCCAATTAGAGAGCGGCTACGGCCTGTTACGCGTGCTGGCGGTGGAAGGTGAAGGCGCCGACACTGTTTGGCATTTGCTTGCCTACGAAGACTTTTATCCCGATGTCGAGTCAGCGGAGCGAGCCCTGGAAAACCCGCTGGCGTTGGGTATTCGCAAAGCTCATATGGCGTTAACGAACCGGGCGTTTGAGCGTACACCTGCAGCCCAGCTTGGTAATCGACCAGTAACGGACGATGAGCTCGCTGCTTATAAGAAGTGGGTCGAAGCAGGTGGTGAAGTTTCAGATAGGTCAGCGCTACTCATGTTAGGATTCAGGTGAATGCCCGGCGGCGCAGAGTTGAACAGATCACACCCACTACACCCTCGATGAAAAATTGCAAATCTCATAACTACCTTCAACCCTTACAACGAACGACTTTCTTCTTGCTGCTGCTGTTCTGCTTGCCCGTTGTCTCGTTGGCAATCAGGAAGGAAAGAGTCGTAGACACGTGGCGACCGAACCACTACCTGGTCAATATCACCCTTAATGACCAACTGAGTGAGATCGTCGCTGCGCAAGTACAAATCGACATCGTGGCCCTGAAGCAGTTGTCGGTGGTGGACCTGGACTTCGCTGAGCTGACAACGGATTCCGTGCGCGTAAACAACAACCCGACCAGCTTCGATCATCGTAATGGCCTGTTGGCCGTTCAACTGCCGCAACCGGTCAAGGCAGGCACCAGCTTAAGCGTCACCGTCGCCTATCACGGTAAACCTAAGGAGGGCTTGATTCTGACGGCTGATAAAGATGGCAAGCCATCTGCCGTCGGTGATAACTGGCCCAATCACGTCCATTACTGGATCCCTTCTCTTGATCACCCTTCCGCTAAAGCAACTGTGACCTTCAACGTCACCGCTCCGGCGCGTGAAGTCGTAGTGGCGAACGGTAAATTCGATCGCGTCGAAACAAACCAGGCGGAAACCCGAACTTGGACTTACAGCGAAGGCATTCCGATTCCGCCGTATTGCATGATTATCGGCGTCGGCGAGTTTGCCCAGTTAAACGCAAACACTCAAGCGTTGACTCCGCTTTCCTATTACGTGCCGCCGTCTGATTCGGAGTATGCCCAGAAGGGTTTTTCGTCCGCCGCGCAGACGGTGCAACTATTCAACGACATGGTGGGTCCGTATCCATACGAGAAGTTGTCGTTGATTATCGGCACGACGCAGTACGGAGGAATGGAGAACTCCAGCGCCATCGTGTTTACCAGTAGATTATTCAATTTGCGACGGTCGTCCAGCGGAGCGAGCAAGACTTTTGGCATTCCCTATCAACTAGAAGACGTGGTGGCGCACGAAATTGCCCATCAGTGGTTTGGCGATTCAGTGACAGAATCGACGTGGGCCGATTTGTGGCTCAGCGAAGGATTCGCTACGTACTTTGCAGGGTTGTTCCGTCAGCGTTACGAGGGAGAAGAAAGCTTTCAGTCCTACATGAAACAAGCAGCAATGACTGCCCTGGCCTACGAAAAGAGATTTCGGACTCCGATCTTCGATACTGAAACTGAAGATCTGATGAAACTCCTGAACGCCAACAATTATCAGAAAGGCGCCTGGGTGCTGCACATGTTGCGCTCCCAACTGGGCGACGAGGCCTTTTTCAAAGGCATTAGAGCCTATTACGAGGCCCACAAGAGTGCCAACGCAACAACTGAGGATCTTCGCCGCGCTTTGGAGAAATCTTCGGGCAAGGATTTGAAAGA
>DATFRK010000632.1:0-4879 GCA_035263325.1 Pyrinomonadaceae bacterium
TGGTCCGATCGTGGTCTCACGTACGCGTTGGTATCAGACCTGGAAGAACGTGGTCAACAGTCCTGCATCGTTTGCCACCAGGGCACAAAGGACCAGGACTTCATCGCCCCGCTGAAACCTCACTAAAGTTTGCAGACATGATTCCTTATCGCACTCGCGCTAGCGGCGTAACCGAAGAAACAGCGTTCCAACCTTCGACTGCAACCACGGGTGAAGTCGGACCCAGGTCCCGGGCTCGGTAAGTCGCGGTCACTTCTCTTTTCTCTCCCGGCATCAACGTAACGTAGTTGTCTTGCCACACCACCGGCAGCACGCTCTGGTTATCAGACTTGCGCTTGATCTGCAGCTGAATGAAGAACGCGATCGACTTGCCTGGATTAGCCAATGTCACGCGCGCAGTTTCTTCACCAAACCGGCGCGAGACGCTGGCTGAGATATCTAGTTTGACCGGGGGCAGTTTTTGCAGCTGACTCATGTCTGCATACGAAGTGGTGGGTGTGTAGTACCAGGTCGATTTTTCCCAATCGAGCGTATCGTCCTTGGTAGACAGCCAGTAGAAGTTTGTGCTGAGAGTTTTGCCGGTGGCGTCTTCAAGCTTGAGCCGCAGAAAATAGGTGGCCGGTAAATCGGGAATTGCCGGCAAAACAAAGGCCTTCACCGTACTATCAAGCGGCAAGTCCACTTTGACCTCTTTGGAGAACTTCTCAACCGCGTCGGCATCATATACCTGGGCGATCAGTTTTAGATTTCGCAGGGGCTGCTGCGTGACATTGATCGCCACGACAGACTTGTCGTCATAGGCATATTGCACATGGACCGGCTCACACGCTTTCTTGGTGCCGAAATAACCGCCGCCGGGCAGCAGGAAATAGTCGTACAAGTGCCAGATCAGCGAAGGCCAGGCATTATTCAGCATCCACTGGATCACACCATTCGACGTATAACGATTCGCGCCAAAAGCCTCAAACATCGCGCGCTGACCTTCGTATGTCATCAACTGCGACTTGAGTGCATAGTCCTCCACGTTCTTGGCTGGTCCATAGCGCGCCTCTAAGGCATTCGTAAAAACCTTGAGCGTCTTAAACTGTCCGCCGCCGGCGTGATAGTTCCAGTAATCGTCAATCGGCCAGAGGTGATCTTCCGGCACCATGCGGCGAATGCTCTCCAACGGCGGTACCGCTGGGCCAGGACTAATCTCGGTCGCAAATCCATGAGCGCCGCCGTTCTTCTTGTCCAATAACCAGTACGATGCCGGCACCCACTCGTAAGGTCCTTCCATCTTCACGCCGGTGACTCCAGTGAGAGTGGTCGTTTTCGCCGTCGCGGACGAAATGTAAGGATTAGGCCATTGATGTTTCTTGAGAATGTCGATGTACATCTGCTCGACATCGGCTGGGGGAGGATTGTCACTACCATTCAACCACACCAACAGACTGGGATGATTGCGTAGACGCCTGATCTGATCCGCCTGCGATTTTGCAGCAATGTCGTAGTCGTCCTTATCCCAAACTGGACCATCTTTGTACTCAGCCGTGTGCTGCCAATGTTCCCAATGTGAGCAGCAACACCAACCCGCCATGATCAGGATGCCGTACTCGTCGGCGAGGTCAAAAAAGTAGTCGGGCTGGAGTTGACCTTCCAAACGAATAGCATTCAGGTTCATGTCTTTCACGTAGTCAAATTCCGCCCGTAATCGCTCAGGCATATCACGCAGAAACATGTCGGAGGCCCAACCCCCACCGCGAATCAGTACGTTTCTTCCGTTCACCTTGAACACCCGATGATTCTTGCTGTCCAACTCCGACGTGATCTCACGCACGCCAAAGCGGGCGTTCTGCCGATCCGACACTTGACCGTCTCTGACAAATTCAAGGTGCAGGGTATAAAGATTCTGTGGCCCTAGATGCACTGGCCACCAGATCCGCGGCCGCTTGAGGTTGAGTTGCGGGAATTGTTCCGGGGTGAAACTAATTGCCTTTGTCTCTTGAGCCGGCAGCGTGACTTTTTGTGCGAAGCGTATTCCGTCGATCACTCCCTGTAAGGTGCCTTCAACCTGGCCGTTGGTCGCATTGGTCAACTCCGCATTAACCGTGAGTTGAGCCGTGTCCAATGACGCTGAAGAGAAATGGGTGGCTACCTGGGGATAACGCAACTTGACTGGTCCACTCGTGGTAATGAAGACCTCGCGAAAGATCCCCATGTTCTTGTCAGGAGGCATGGGATTCCAGTCGACCCAGGTCCAGGCCAGATCGTCGGGCTGCTGCGGAAAAACTTCCACTGCGAGAGTGTTGATGCTGCCGGGTCGGGCGGCATCTTTGATGTTTAGTTCGTGCGTGCGAAACGTTCCCGCAATTTGAGTCGAGTCTGCCAATTTCTGACCGTTAAGCCAAACGTTGGCGCGAAAGTTAATGCCGGCAAAATGCAACCAGATGTTCTGCCCCTGGTAACTGGCCGGTAGAGAAAACTCCTTGCGATACCACCAGGAGACACGAAAGGGGCTGTCGTCGGGCATGGGCAAGTTAGAAAAGTTTGCGCCGATCGGATACTTACAGCCCGGCATTACCCGCAGATTCATGCCCTCGAACGGTTCGGCATAGACCTTGTTCTCGACCAGTGTTCCCACTACCGTTGAGGGAACTGACGCGGGATACCAATCCTTAGTCTGCGCTTCGCGTTTCGAGAGGGTTGCGGCAGGCTCACTCACCTTCGCCGAAGATTGAATGCGCCAACCATCCCGCAACGTCAACTTGTTGTTCAAAAGCGATTCTCTCCTCCCCTGGGGAAACACCGTCACTAAATTCACCAGGACAACACAGCTGGCTAACACTAGTTTGATCATCTTCTTGTTCTCAACCAATCAATCAGCCTCAACTTCCCTCGCCGTCAGGAACGGCCACTGCTTTACATAGAACGACCAGACAAAGAAGACTATTGCACCTAACGTCAATGTACCAAGACCAACCAGAATCACCGGCCAGTCGGTAGTGGCAAAAATAAAGATCCAACCAACCAGTGCAACCAGGTTTGGTAGCGGATAGAGCCAAATACGATAGGGCTTTTGTATATCAGGCCTTCGTCTGAGCAGCATAACAGCAAAGATCTGACCAATGAATTGCACCAATATTCTGGTGGTGATCAGAGCGTCGATAACAATTCCCAACGAAAAGAAACCGCAGACGATTGAGATTATCCCTAAGGTAATCAGCGAAATATAAGGAAACCGCTTGGTGGGATGCAGGCGACCAAATATTTTAAAGAAATAACCATCCTGTGCCGCAGCGTAGGGAATGCGCGAGTAGCCCAACAACAAAGCAAAAACAGAACCGAAGGCGGTCCATAAAACCATCGCGGTGAAGATTGTGGCGACACCGGTGCCGTAGATCTTCTCCATAAAGATCGAAACGATAAAATCAGCTTCAGGATGATTACTCGCGGGGACAAACTCGCGCCACGGCACGACGCCAATGATCGAAAGATTTATGGCGAAATAGATAACTGCTACGGTGATGATACTGATGATGATCGAACGTGGAATGGTCCGTCCCGGATCTTTGACTTCGTCGCCTATGTAACAAATGTCGTAGTAACCAAGGTAGTCATAAACACCAATTCGTGAGGCAGCGCCGAGTCCGAAAAGAAATCCCAGCGAGAAGGTGAATGCTCCCGGGGGAAAGTCGAAAGCTCGAGCCGCGCTGAAGTGCAACACGCCCGTTACGATTACCGCCAAGGTTGTCAATAACGTCCCTACCCACAGGCTGACTGTGATCTTTGCAATTGACGTGATTTGCCGGTAAAGCAGCACCACGTTGAGTATGCCAACTATTACCACTACCAGCAGCAACTGACCCTGGGTCATCCCCTTCCAGATGTAACCGGCGTATTTTGCAAAGCCGATGTAGCCCGAAGCAATCTCCAATGGTCCACTGAGAATGAACTGCCAGATGAAGAGAAATGCGATCAGCCGGCCGAAGGTCTCGCGCCCGTAGGCTTCGCGCAAGTACACGTAGCTGCCGCCTGAGCCAGGCATGGCAGCGCCAAGTTCACTCCACACCATGCCATCGGCAATAACAATTATTACCGCTACAATCCAGCCCAACATCGCCTGCGGCCCGCCGAGCGCCGACATCAATAGCGGTATGGTGATGAAAGGGCCGACCCCAATCATGTTGGACATGTTGAGAGCGCTTGCTTGCAAAAGTCCGAAGCGTCTTAGTAAAGGCTCTCCCGATTTTCCGGCGTCATCAGTATGGTTGTTCATTTAGTGCCCGAAGAGAATGTCAGGTGTTGGCGGCTCATCATACTTGAAACTCGATAGAGATCCGCAAGCGCTAGCCGAGAGCGCAGGCGGCCCGCCTACCCCAAACAGCTGGATCTCAAGCACCGCGGGCGGGCAGCCTACGCTCCCGGCCACCGCAATGCCGTTTGACAATTTCGGGCGCTAACCGTAAGTTCGCGCTCACCTGCAAGAAAGTGGAACAGCCGCGGCTAAACCTGCGGTACGACCTGTCACTAGGCGATCTGACTTAACTTACAGTTGAGGATTTGTGATGAGTAAGATAATTCTTCTCGCGCCCATCATTGCGCTAGTCAGCATCATGACAGTAGCACAATCACCAGCTTCTAAGACCCTCGTCGAACGACTTGGCTATCCGGCCGATACAAAACTCCTGATTGTCCACGCGGACGACCTGGGCGCTGCGCACTCTATCAACATCGCCTCGATCAAGGCCTTCGAAGTGGGTTTGGTGAACTCTGGAAGTATCATGATTCCCTGTCCCTGGTTGTCGGAGATCGCCACTTACGCCCGCAGCCACCCTGAAGCGGACCTGGGACTGCATTTGACCTTGACCAGCGAATGGACACCCTATCGCTGGGGTCC
>DATFRK010000633.1:0-11381 GCA_035263325.1 Pyrinomonadaceae bacterium
GTACCGTCCGTTCATCGTTACTGCACACCCAGGAGTTGAGCACGACCGTTGCCCATGACAGTTGACCAGAACAGTCGACACTTCGTCATTGACCAATCGGGATGAAGCCTATTTAATGTTAGTTGTCATTGATGGGGCCACGGCAGCCTCCTCGTTCGCCAGCAAACTTAGCCAGCCTGAGGGGCCACCCTCAGCGGCCGAGGAAGTCCAGTCGGAGGCAAGAAATTTTCCGGACTGTTTGGATTACAATTTGGTTACAGAGCTAGACACTAACAGCATAGTTTGTCTATGATGATCCTCCGCTACAGTGCGGTAGATCATTCGCACTAGCCTTTCAAAGCTAGAATCAAATCCAAGGAAAAAGGTAAGCGCGTCGTTTTGTTGCTTCTCGGGTCCCGACGACACGGTGACTAAACATCTCGCGCCCCCAAATTACGGAGGTTAATGATGCTGAGGATAGGAAAGAATCCCAAGGATCAGGACGATCACGACAATTCCAGCCAAAAACAGGAGACCCCCGAATATGCTCCTGCTAGACCATACTCTTCCCCTACATTCCAGGGAGCGAGTGCTGAACCAAAAGCGCCGGTCGAAATGACCGGAGGGGCCTCTCGGGCAATGACCGAGAGCGAGACCCTGGCACGTGACATTAAAGAGGGAACCCTAAGTGGATTCGTTGGGGGCGGAACAGTTGTCACCGGAGAAGCCAACTTTAAGGCAATGATGCGAGTGGATGGACACCTTTCGGGCCGTGTCACATCCAACAGCGGTACGCTCATCGTCGGCGCCAACGGCAAAGTCGACGCCAATATCGAAGTTGCGGTGGCCGTCATTCATGGCACGATCAACGGCGATATCGTCGCTACACAGCGTCTCGAATTGGGCCGGGCAGCAAAAGTGAATGGCAATATCCAAACCCCTTCGCTGATCATTGAACAGGGCGCAGTCTTCGAAGGCAGCTGCAAGATGCTGCAAATGTCACAGGCGGCGGAAAAGAATCGCAAAGAAGGCACTAGGCGCGAGGAACCACTCGACACTAGTAGCATGCAGCCGATTACTGCGGACGGGAGCAAGTCGTCGAAGATCCCCAACGTCTCGAACGTCTCCAGCGTCGCAAGCTAAGTTTTCAATACAAGCGTACCTTCAACTTCCAAGGCGCTTCGCTGGTAGCAGCGAAGCGCCTTGTTGCTTTCTAATCTCCCTTCGAGAGGACAAATGAACACCACCAAACTCCTCCAGGGTTGTGTCATCGCTTTTTTCCTGGCCCAGTCCGTCCCAGCACAAAAGGCCCGCAGTCGCGAAACTACTAGCAACTCTATTCCCATGCCCGTCCTGCTGCGCCTCGTCAAAGCCGAAGACGAACGTCGCGCCGATAATGACCTGCGGGACTTGTTGTCTAATCCCTCCCCGGCAATTCGCGAACGCGCCGCACTCGCCGCAGGACGAATCGGGAAGGAAGATTCATTGGGAGAGCTAATTCCCCTGCTTCGCCAGGACAGCCACACTGCAGTGCGCGCGATGGCCGCTTTTGCAGTTGGAGAAATTGAATCGCCACTCGGTGCGGAAGCCCTTGTAACTACGCTGAAGAATCCGAGCGAGGCGCTCGAAGTACGAGCCCGCGCGGTGGAGGCACTGGGCAAAATTGCTGCCGCCTTACCGAAAGAAAAGGAAGCCCAGGCCCACGAATTAGGCGCGGTGATTCTGAAGGTCTTGCAGTCCGAGGCAAGTCGTCCAAAGTCCGACGAATTAACTGTCTTGCTTGGGCTGACCGCAACACTCCGGGCCAAGCCCTTGAACGCCGGGGCCACCATCGCCGGGTTCCTAAATCACTCCAACTCCCGAATTCGCTCTGACGCGGCTAACACTCTGGCGCGGCTCCGGCTGAAAGATGGTAACGAGCAGCTGCGAGGATTATTGGTGACAGATGCGGAGCCCAACGTAAGGGCGAATGCCGCTCGAGTGCTGGGAGCAACTGAGGACAAGGCCTCGTTCGAGTCGCTGCTGAGTAAAGCCACTGCCGACACCGATTCTCGCGTTAGAGTCAGCGCCATCAGGGCGCTCGCGGCTCTAAAAGACCCGCGGGCAAATGGTCCTCTGCAGCAACGGCTTTCCTTGCTAATGAAGCAGGTCAACGACCGGCCACCCGCAGAGAAAAATGAATTGCTGGAGCTCACCACCGCGCTGAGCCGATTGCTGCCCGCGAGTTCCGATCTTGATCTGTCATGGCTGAAAGCACTTCGCCTGCTGGAGACTGGAACGGATCCGGAGATCGACATCGCTTTCGCTCGCCTTAGTCCCAATCAATTCCTGGGATCCTTCTGGAGCGGAGATGATGCCAAAAAGACAGTGCAAATGGCCCTATTGCTTGACTGGCGCCGTGGTGCGGCCATCGCTCAAGGACTCGGCCAAATACCTACACTGCCTGATTCGCTGAAAACTCCCGATTTGGTCAAACAGGCGGAGGACCTGTTACGGGCGATGCTCGACTACCGCAACTCGGGAATCCACATGAACACACTGGTCGCCGTGCATTCCGAATATGCGATCCCGGACGTTCTGCGTGCCCTGGCAGCCTTCAAACCCGCTGACCTCGGAGAAATACTGCGGCGCCAGCTTAATGAAAGCGATGTAATTGTTCGTTCAACTGCCGCGGATCTTTTGGGCGACTTGCCACCGACGGACGAAAACACGAGAGCCCTTGTCGCAGCGTGGCCGCGCACCACCGGTGACCAGTTGAACGATGCGGCTCTGTCCATTCTCGATTCCCTGGGCAAACAGAAAACTCCTGCCGCGAATGACGCGATCAAGCAAGCCCTGGACTCAAGCGACTACCTGGTGCGGCAGAAGGCTGTCGCTGTCCTGAAAGCAAATGGAACAGGAGATTTCAGCTCACGAATCGGTACCGTTAAAAGTCGCAATACACCGGCAGACTATCAACGGGCGCTGGCGCGGGTCGGCAAGCCGGTCCACGCCGTAGTGACTACCAGCAAAGGTTCGTTTACTATTCAGTTGCTCCCCAACGAAGCCCCGCTTACAGTTGATAACTTCATCGGTTTGGCCCAGCGCGGATACTTCCGCGGGATAACCGTCCACCGAGTCGTAGCAAATTTCGTGATCCAGGATGGCGACCCCCGCGGAGACGGTAACGGCGGTCCGGGATACCAGATCCGTTGCGAGATAAATGAAGTCCCGTACGATCGAGCCGCAGTCGGAATGGCGCTCTCTGGTAAGGACACCGGCGGCTCACAATGGTTTGTTACCCATGCTCCGCAGCCTCATCTTGATGGCGGCTACACGGTTTTTGGACGGGTAATAACCGGGATGGCGGTGGTGGACAAGATTGTTCGCGGCGATGTGATCAACTCAATAGTAATCAAATAACGACGAGAATTTTGGGTGTTAACTAAGTCTCTTCACGTTTCGCAGTCTGCTCACCGGCATAAAACTTTCCTGCAGCTGGGCATGTTACTTTGCCTGCTACTTTGGGCAAACGGTGTCTCGGCACAGACTGTACAAGAGACGGCGACGGCAACTGAGTCGACTGACCGACATTCCTACAAGATCGCCTTCCAAATAGATTTTGATCATCTCTCCTACACTGGGTCAGAACGAGTTCGTTGGATCAACCACGGGGAAAAGCCCACGAACGTCATCTACTTCCACCTCTATCCGAATCTGCGCTCGAATGAACAGCCTCCGCCCACCGCAACCAACGGCAACGGAGTTGCGGAAGCCGATGAACCACGACTCGAAGTCACTGAGGTGCGGGCAGGAAATGGCGAGACGCCTTTGTTCTACTCACTGGATGATCAAGGGACAACCTTGCGCGTCAATCTGCGCGAAACAGTAGCGCCTGAGGCGACTACCGAAGTCTTCATCAAGTTTCGCGGCACCGTTCCCGAAATTGATCCGGACGAAACCAGCCTGACCACGCACGTAGTCAAGCAGGTGAGCGCGGCGCTGCGAAGTGAGCGCGAAACCCGGCGCGCCCGGGACCTCAATTTCCGTTGCCGCGGCGTGATGCTGCTGGCCACGGCTTACCCGGTCCTCGCCGTACACGATGGCGATGATTGGCGACGCAAGCTCGAACCCTCGGTCGGAGATTTTGTTTTCAACGAAGTGGCGGACTATGAAGTCACAGTCGCCGCAGCGCCCGGCGTTGAGGTTTTCACGCCAGTCCTTGAAGTACCGGTGAAGTCAGACAAAGAACCGCTGAAGTTCTCCGGTGCTGCACTGCGCGATTTCGTCCTCCTGGCCGGACGCGGCTTACGTAGCGAACACACTGAGATACTCGGGGTAAAAGTAAGATCGATCTATCTCGCGGAACATGAACGCGTGGGCAAACGTGCGCTGACCATTGCGGCAAGCGCGCTGCGAGTCTTTACCGAACAGTTTGGACCACTGCCTTTTCAGACTATCAACATTGCCGAAGCCCCTCTGGTGGCCGGCCTGGGCAGCAGTGAGTTCTCAGGCTTCAACATTATCGCCAGCGCGTTCTACGTCGACTTTGATTCCGCGGCAGTGCGTAACCTGCCGGAGATAATTCGCGAACAGCGCCCCTCAGTCGAGGAGAGTTTGGAGTGGACTGTCGGGCACCTGGTAGCCCATCAATGGTGGGGCGCAGCGGTTGGTAACGATCCTGCACGCGAGCCCGTCCTGGATGAGGCCTTATCATGTTGGTCGTCGTTGGTTTATTACAAAACGGTTTACGGGCCGGAGAAAGCGGAGGCAGTTTTAGATGACCAGGTACGGGGCGTCTACCGCTTGTACCGAACCTTTGGCGGCGACGACATGGATGCGAATCGCCCGTCGCGCGACTATCGGAACACCTTTCAATATGCGGCAATCGTAACGGCAAAAGGCGCCTTGATGTTCGTTGAGCTGCAACGGTCGCTGGGCGACGAGAAGCTGTATGCCGCCCTGCGAAATTATTACAAAGCGAACCTTTTTGAGATTGCCGCCCTCGAAGACTTACGCGGCGCCCTGGTGGCTGAAGCCCCAATCGAACAAAGGCGCATGGTCGGACGTACATTTAACCGCTGGCTCACTTCCAGGCGCGGTGACGAAGACATCGCTCCGCCCGACTCAGAGCTGGCCGCGAGTTTAGGTATCCCGGGAAAACAGGCGCAACAAAAAGCCGGAGACAAGAATGCTTTCCAGGCGTTGGCTAAGGTCGGGAAATTCTTTTGGCAACAGATGACCAGGATTAGGTAGGGAATGAGTGCTTTGAGTTTTGAACAATTGCAGTTTGCAGGTCCGCGGGCAACTGCCCGTTCGTCGGATGTTGAAAAGAGTTTGGATCAGCTAAGCTGGCTCATGGATGACCTCATTCGTGTGCCTGTGCTTGGTTGGCGTTTCGGTTTGGATGCTTTGATCGGCTTAATCCCCGGAGTGGGAGACACGGCCACCTCACTGGAGTCGTTTTATATACTCGCCGCCGCCGTCCGTTATCGGGTTCCGAAAATTACGCTCTTGCGCATGGGCCTGAACATCGGTATCGATTATGTGATCGGTTCGTTACCGGTGGTGGGAGACTTGCTTGACGCCTGGTGGAAATCAAACCAGATGAATGTGGAGCTGTTAAAGAAGCGGGCCACAGTCAGCGCCGCTGCGGCCCGCAAAGGAAGAACTAGTGATTGGTTGTTTGTCGGCGCGATTATCGCCGGCCTCATCGTCATGGCCGTCGGCAGCGCCTTGGTGAGTCTATATCTGATGGTCCTGCTACTGCGCCAGTTTTCCAATACTTAAACTCAACCGCTTACCGCTGATTTTTCCGCGCTAGCCAACAGACGCTCAAGAGCTGATTTCATCATATCGAGCCCGCGTTCACCTGCCGCGAAGCTCTTGAGCTTACCTTCAGCATCAAACAGGTAGTACGCAGGTACGTAACCCTGGTCATTTTGAAAAGCCTCGCGCAACTTGTGTTCGTTATCGACGGCAACAGGTTCGCTAATGTTGTACTTGCTGATCAAATCACGCACGGCTTCAACATCCGTGTCGGCTTCATAACGAGGCATATGAATCGCGACGACGCGTAGTCCCTGTTCCTTCTTCTCTTCACGCCACTGACCCACAATCGGAAGATTGTCTTTACAAATGCCGCAGCTCACCGACCAAAAATGGACCAGCGTCGGGTGGCCGGTGATTTCTGCTTCCGCGTGTGCCTGGGTGGCGCCAAACCATTCGGTAGCGCCATCAAGTTTAGGCAGCGGCGTCCCAATTCTCATTGCCATAGAATTTTTTCCTCAATCTCGTCAAAGCGCAAGAATCATTGGTCATATATCATTTGACATTTGTCATTTCTCATCTGCCCCGCTGACTAGGATTCCGGAACATTCAATGACATATGAAAAATGTCCAATGATATATGACCAATGATCCTTGCTAACCCGACATCGTTCTATCGCTTTGCTTAGTTGAGCGTCTTCTGGCCCGGCTTCCATTCAGCCTGGCAAAGTCCGCCAGTTTGCAGCGCAGCGATAACGCGAAGCGTCTCCTCGGCAGAACGACCAACGTTGAGATCATGCACGACCTTGTAGCGCAGGATTCCTTCTGGATCGATTACAAATAGACCGCGCAGCGCGATCCCTCTTTCCTCAATCAAGACGCCGTAATCACTCGCTACCTTCTTGGTCGCATCGGCCGCGAGTGGGTACTTCAGGCCTTCGACACCGCCCTTGTCGCGCGCAGTATTCAGCCAGGCACGGTGTGAATAAACGGAGTCAGTGGAAATGCCGATTACGTCGGCGCCAATATCTTGAAAATCCTGGAAGCGGTCGCTAAACGTAGTGAGCTCCGTCGGGCAAACAAACGTGAAGTCGAGCGGATAAAAGACCAGTACAAGCCATCTGCCTTTGTAATCCGCAAGCTTGACTGGTTCGTTAAGCTTCTCCATGTTCTTGGTCGAAGCCATGTCAAAATCCGGTGCCGGCTTGCCGACGATTGCTTTCTCTGCTGCTACTGCTGTCGCTGCTGTCATGTATCCTCCAAATTAAGTTAAATTAGCTTTGTATTAGGACTGTCCCAAGGCTCTCGAGTTAACGACAATCCGCGCACAAACCTCGCAAGGTCAGATGAACTGATTCTGGTTTGAAGTGAGATTTGCGAGCGGCCGCGCGCATCAATTCCGCAGCCTCAGGAAGATCGAAGTCCACCATTTTTCCACAACCTGTACAGATAGCATGGTCGTGACGTTCCGTTTCGCGGTCGTAGCGACTCGCACCGTCGCCAAAGTTGATCTCGTGGACCAGGCCTGTTTCTTTCAAGAAACGCAGGGAGTTATAGACAGTTGCGTAACTAATCGTCGGCAGTCGCTTGCGAGCTGCCTCGAAAATCTCGTTCGCAGTCAGGTGTTCCTCCCTTTCCAGGATGACCTGAAACACCGCCTCTCGCTGCGGCGTCAGCTTCCGCCCCGCCTCGCTCTGTTCTTGCTGCTTGCTTGTCCTCAAGATAGATTTAGACTAATTCTAAATCAATGATTTGTCAACTGAAGCGGAAAAATTGTGGAGTGCTTCTCATTCTCCCCATGCTTTAGCTTGGGGAGAATAAAACTGTTGAGCGTAAGCAGAGTATCGCCGATCGTGTAGCCTCTTCCTCAGAGGAGTTCATGCCTGAAAAGCCGGTCATCAGTCGACCTAACCGGTCTGCCCAACTACAGGATTTCGCGCAGCGAAGTCGATGATCTTGTCGACGTAACTCACAAAAGGCGGACAAATAATTCCCTTTGGCGCAAGTAGAGCCTGGGCCTGGCTCGAGTCGTAGATTTGCTTGACGAAGAAGTAAGGTACGGCGTGATGAGGGAGCCCGGTGATTCTCGGCGAAGGCGGCAGCATAAGCAAAAAATAGACCCAAGAGCGCGGCACGGTGATCTTTGAGTGCGCCCCATTTATCGACCCGGTGATCGCATTGAACAGCTGATTCGTCGTCAGCGGACGCGGATCTGCCAGTTGGACTGTCTTGCCAATCGCGGCCTCGTCGTAAGCCAGCCTGGCGAGCGCCGAAACAACAAAGTCGACCGGAACGAGGTTCAAACTGACCTCGTGGTTACCGATATTTAACTGCGACAGCACACTGGGCCACTTCAACAAGTAGTGAATCAGATAGTAGACCCCGTCATACTTACCCGTCTGCCCGGTCCTTGAGTCGCCACAAACCACCGAAGGGCGGTGAATAGTAATCGGCACCTCCCCCTTAAGTGACTCCAACTCCATTTCCGAAAGATACTTCGACTCCTCATAGAAATTTCTGAACCCCGCTTCGTGCTGGAGCTCGGTTTCAAGTATCTGCCCCTCCCGCTTGCCGGCCACGTAACAGGTCGACACATGATGAAACTGGCGCAGTCGCGGAAATGTACGTACCAGTTCACGGACGTTATGCGTGCCGCCGACGTTGACGTGCATGGCCACATCTTGCGGCACCGCCAGATCGTAAACTGCCGCCAGGTGAAAAACCCTGGTGGCGCGTGATCTTAAGGAATCGAGATGGCTGTTAGTTAGACCAAGATTCGGTTCGCCGATGTCGCCTTCGATGACTTGAAAATCAGCGATTGACCGACCTGAGGCAGACGCAATCTCTTCGAGCTCTTTCCTGGCCCGCAGAGCCAGGGTAGGTTGGACCAGCAGGATAAAATCGCTGTCTGTGCCGGCCAGCAGGGCTAACAATCGACTGGCGATGAAGCCGGGAAATCCAGTTATGAAAAAAGTGTCGCCAGAGCTCATATGATCAACTTTGGAGTCCGGAGACTCGTCACCGCTTTGGGATCGCTCATGTGTTAACTTGTGGATAACAAAGCGGTGAGAAGTCCCCGCACTCCAAAAGAGTATAATTCACCGCTTTCTTAGCAGAGTTTACTCATTTCCTTGGGAGCGCTCAAAAACGCGATAGGGAGGATTCTAATGAATACTCGTTGGTTGTCTGTGCGCAAGAGTGCGGTTTGTTTTTTTCTTGTAATAGCCGGCATTCTTTCAGCTACTGCCCAGGAGAAAACTGACTGCAGCGTTCGCGTGACGCTATTGCAGGTCAACGACGTCTATCAATTCGCTCCCGTCGACCGTGGTACCAGGGGAGGCATAGGTCGCGTGCTGACCTTGAAGAGGGCCATTCAGGCGGAGAACCCCAACTCGCTGTTTCTGCTGGCCGGCGACACTATTTCTCCCTCGGTGGAGTCGATCACTTACAAGGGCGCACAGATGATTGAAGCCTGGAACGCTTCCGGACTCGACTACGCCACCTTCGGCAATCATGAGTTTGACTTTGGACCTGATGTGCTCAAGGAGCGTATGAAAGAGTCGAAGTTTGGCTGGATTGCAGCAAATGTTATTGACACTAAGACGGGGCAACCGTTCGGCGGCGCCCAGGCATTCGTCATTCGCGAGTTTGCCGGCGTTAAGATCGGCATCTTCGGCCTGGTACTTCCTGACACCAAAAAGACTTCCCGACCTGGTCCCGACGTCGAGTTCCGCAACCCTTGCGATACAGCGAAACAGATGGTGGAGCAAATCCACGAAAAAGGCGCCAATGTTGTAGTAGCCCTGACTCATCTCTCAATGCGAGAAGATAAGGAGGTTGCTCGCTGTTCCGGTGTCGATCTGATCATCGGAGGCCACGAGCACACGCTTCTTCAGTCGTCCGCAGGCGGGGCACCGATCTTCAAGATGACTGCGGACGCCCGTGAGCTAGGCCGGTTTGATCTGAATATTTCGAAACAGACGGGTAAAGTCGATAGCATCGACTGGAAGGTAATCCCGGTAACCGACGCGACGGCGGAAGATCCGCAGTTTGCTGCTGTCTATAAGAAATATGCGGCGGTGTTGACGGAACTGGCCAAACCAGTCGGTCGATCGACCGTGCCCCTTGATGCCCGCAGTGAAGAAGGACGCACGCGCGAAACAAATGTGGGAAACTTTGTCGCCGACTCGTTTCGCAAAGCAATGGCTGCAGACGTCGGCTTGATCAATGGTGGTTCAATTCGGGCTGACGAACTTATTGCCCCCGGCCAACTGACGATGCGAGATGTGTTGTCGATCTTGCCTTTCAAGAACAAGCTGATAAAGATTGAGATTACGGGGGCAACCCTGCGCGCTGCCCTGGAGCATGGCGTCAGCACAACCGCTCCCGGCGCTCAGCCCGGCGGCTTTCCCCAGGTCTCAGGCATCCAGTTTTCGTTTGACGCCTCAAAGCCACCAGGATCCCGGCTTGTCGATTTGAAAGTGAATGGCCTGCCGGTTGATCCAAACAGGAAATACACGATGGCTACTACCACGTTCCTGGCAGTCGATGCGGGCGACGGCTACGACGTTTTCAAAGGCGCCACCGTGTTGATACCGCCTGAGAAAGCGGGGTTTGACTCCGATGCTCTGAAGAAAGCCATCATGATGTCGAAATCGATCGCGCCGAAAGTCGAGGGGAGGATAACCCGCCTCGACGTTATTAAGCAGGCTTCGGCGGACTGTGGTCCAAACTAGCGGGCAGCTCGCCTGCTCCTCACTGGGTCACCAGGCCAGGTGTGTGATGTGGTTGCAGGCAAGCCGCCTGCGCTCCCAGGACGCAAGACAATGGTCGACGACGCTTCATCTTCACTACGGTTCGCCGCGAAACAATTGTTTCACGAGGCTTATGAAGCTCAGTTGGCCCACGACTACGAGCAGGCCATCGAACTCTACCGGCGGTCGATCGCAACTTATCCGACTGCTGAGGCTCACACATTCCTCGGCTGGGTCTACAGCTTTCAGGGGAGATATGACGAAGCAATTGCTGAGTGCCTGGAAGCAATCAGAGTTGATGAGACGCTGGGCAATCCTTACAACGACATTGGTAGTTATCTCCTGGCGAAGGGGGATATGTACGGTTCAGTGAGGTGGTTCAAGCGGGCGCTGCTGGCCCCTCGGTACGAGTCATACGCGTTTCCCCACTTTAACCTGGGTAGGGTGTATGAAACGCGGCGCCGGCTGCTCGATGCAGCCAGGCATTACGGTCTGGCGCTGGAGGAGAAGCCTGATTTCTCTGAGGCCGCGGTCGCGTTGAGGAGGGTGCAGGGCAAGCTAAATTGATTCGATCGCGGGCTTTGTTTTTGTGCTTCGTGCTTTGTTCTTTGTGCTGAGATCCAAAGGCCAAAGGCCAAAACAGAAAGAACAAAATACAAGGTACAAAGCACCAATGCTTTAATTCCTCACTATCTCCACCTTCTCCCCCTTTTCATCTACCGCGACGTAAATCACCTCCGCCTCAGTCACCCGGACACGCTCACTCTTTTTCCCCAACCTTTCCACCTCGACTACCACCCGCACAGTTATCGACGTGGTCCCAACTCGCACCGTTTCCGCGTAAAAACTTACCAGGTCGCCAACATAGACCGGCTTATGAAAGATAACTTCCTTCATTGC
>DATFRK010000634.1:0-2709 GCA_035263325.1 Pyrinomonadaceae bacterium
TTCACACAGATAGGCGATGAACTTACCGCGAAACAGCCGGCTCAAGACCTTGACCGGCAGGAAGAAACCGGGGCGACAGGCGATCCATTGTGAGTGGTCCGCGGACAGACCACCGCCTGGAATCACACAGTGCAGGTGTGGATGATGCTGAAGCGTCTGTCCCCAGGTATGGAGCACGGCGAAGAACCCAATCTTGGCGCCCAGGTGTTTCGGATCAGCGGCGATCTCCAGCAAGGTCTCGGAAGTTGCCCGAAAGAGCAAGTGATAGATGATTCGCTTGTTCTGCTGCGCCAAAAGACTGAGTTGTTCCGGCAAGGTGAAGACAACGTGGAAATAGTTCACCGGCAAGAGTTCCTCAGTACGCGCCTGCATCCACTCGGCTCTGGCCGCAGCCTGGCATTTTGGACAATGACGATCGCGGCACGAGTTGTAGGCGATCTGCTGATGGCCGCACTGATCGCATTGTTCGATGTGGCCACCCAGGGCGGCAGTCCGACAATCCACAATGTTCTGTGCCACATTGCGCTGGGCTGCCGGCAGCGAATTCACAAAAGAAGCATCTAGGTTACGGAAGATATTGGCCAACTCCAGCTTCTGTTCGCTCCTGACTGCGGCTCCAGGCTGAGGTTTGTCGGCAACAAATCCAGGGGACTTGTCGTTGAGCGCAGCGCCGAATTGGAGATGTGAAGATAGATCGCTGTCGTGCGCAAACTGCTGTGTCCGAGCAGGA
Source organism: Pyrinomonadaceae bacterium (assembly GCA_035263325.1). Taxonomy (GTDB): domain Bacteria; phylum Acidobacteriota; class Blastocatellia; order Pyrinomonadales; family Pyrinomonadaceae; genus PSRF01. Next base: position 731 of record DATFRK010000634.1, read on the forward strand.
GTTGGATCGTGCGCAGATCAGTGTTCGCTTCCAGCAAATGAGTTGCGAATGAATGGCGAAGAGTATGAGGAGAGACGGGCTTGGAGATTTTGGCCGCCGAGGTCGCACTCTGGCAGATGAAGTTAATGCTGCTGCGGTTGATCGGCCGTCCTGGAATGTCGCCCTCAAAGAGATAGGGCGTGGGTTTATAGGTTTGCCAATACCGGCGCAGAAGTTCAAGCAGCTTCGGGGAGAGAAGAACGAAGCGATCCTTATGTCCTTTGCCCTGACGCACGACGATCATTTGTCTGTCGCTATCGATATCGGAGACGCGAAGGTTGGCGGCCTCCGAGGCGCGCAAGCCCGTGGCATAGATTGTCGCGAGAATCGTGTGATGTTTGAGGTTAGTGGTGGCTTGAAGCAGCGTGAGCACTTCCGCTTGACTGAGTACGAGCGGCAACTTTTTGACGCGCCTGGGATAAGGGATGAACTCGATCATCCACTTACGTCCCAGCGTCTGTTGATAAAGGAAGCGCAAAGCACAGACGGTTTGAACGACTGTGGCCCAGGAGACTTGGCGCTGCTGAACCAGAAAGAGCTGGTATTGACGCACGTGATCTGGAGTGAGTAAGTCAGGAGATTTGCCAAAGTGCTTGGCAAAGTTAGCGACACATCGGATATAGGCTTCAATGGTGTGTGGAGAATAGTTGCGGATTTGCAGGTCTTCGGTCATTTTCTGACGCAATGTAGAGACTTTTCCATTTCCGTTCGCAGACATGGGAAATTCCTTTCGTTGAATGTGAATTGTTGAGTGGGAGGCACAGCGCGGCGCTGTGGATCAGTTCCCGGTGGGATAGTAAAAGTAGGGGCGGGGAAAGGCTGGGTAGTAAGGGGGGAATGCGAACTCAATCGTCAGCCAGCACGCTCTTGCTGAGGCGAAGTGATTCTAAATTTACACGGGTGAATTTAAAGAAGAACTCTCGCAGGGGAGCGCGGCGTGGCTACCGCGGAGCGGTTTATTTCAATTGCGGCATATGTCGCTTGTGTGGTTCTCGGACGACGGGAACGATTCGCACTTATGCACTATCTGGCATAAGTGCGAATCGTGCCCGTCGTCCTATGACGCCTCAGTTCTCGTCCTGTTGATTTCAATAAGCGCCAGCCACCGCGCGGATCAGCTTGAAGAAGATATCGGTGTTCTCCTGCACGCCGTAGAAGAGCTGAAAGGCTTTGCCGCCCGTGCTGTAAGCAGAGATCGGAATGTCGGCGGCGGTATGCACCGCTTGATCCCTGCCTACGGCCTGGCCACGCAGAAAGTAGCCCGTGCCCTTGTCCGAGGCGCGATTAGCCGGTGTGGGCGTATAGCCTTTGGCCGTCAACTCGCTGCTTAAGTCCGCGGGCAACAAACTGTCTCGGATCGGTATTGGCTTCGTCAGCCAGGTCTCGAAACGGTCGCCGCTGGCGCCGTATCCGACCAGCAACTTCCCGTTCACATCGAAAGATTCGGGGTAACCGTCGTCGAGGATTTTATATTTTGGGAAACCGGCAGCTTCATATACTCCGACCAGTTTTTGTCGCTCCGGTTGCACGGCGGGGTCGAGTGTCAGGTTGTCTGGAGGCAGGTTTTGCAAGTTCTGCACCCCGCCTGCGAGAGCGCCGATCAGGCTGAACCCCGAGCATTCGTGATCCGCCAGCACGATAACCAATGTGTCGTCCGCCTCGTCGGCGAAGCGGCGCGCGACATCAACGGCGCGGTCGAACTCGATGGTGTCGTTGATGGCGCGTTCGGCGTCCATCGCGTGCGACTGTTTGTCAATGTGCGCGCCTTCGACCATCAACACGAATCCATCGCGGTCCCTAGCGAGGACGCGCAGCGCGGCTTCCGTCATCTCATCAAGCATCGGCTGATCAGGCGCGCGGTAATCGTCGACGACGAACGAGGTCGAGCCGGGCAGCGGGACCCCGCGGCGCTTGGCGATCTTGTCGAGCGCCACGTTCAT